>CAZPBI010000010.1:0-19846 GCA_964584825.1 Candidatus Woesearchaeota archaeon | reverse complement strand
CATATCTTGTTTAACTATTTTTAGATCTTGAAAATTTTTCCTAGCCTCATCTAGATTTTCAACTTTGCCTAGAAATAAATTGCTAGCAATAATTAGTTTTTCTGGTTGTTCTTTTATTATAGCATCAACTACATGACTACCAATAAAACCAGCGCCACCAGTTACAAGTATTGATTTATTTTTTAGTGTTGTCATATTAATGATTGCAGTGCAATTTTTAATGCTAACACTGCTTGCTCTCCAGATACAATCGGGTTAGTGTTTTTTTCTATACAATCTAAGAACGTTTTAATTTCATTTTTTAATGGCTCTTCTTGATTAATTCCAAGTTCAATTTTATCAGGGGTAAATCTTTTTAAAAAATCTTCAAAATTTTCATAGATAAGATTAATGTTGCCAGGGTTGTTTTCATATAAAGTTATTTTTTGGTTTACATAGTCTAGCTCAGCATAACCTTTTGTACCTGTAATTGATAATCCACGAATTTTAATTGGAGTTATCCAGTTTACTTGAATAAAACTTGAAACATCCCCATATTTTAGAAAGATTTCAGCACGATCTTTTGTGGAACTAATAACAGCATTTCCAGATGTTGCATAAATTAATTCTGGTTCTTTATTAATGAGATAATTTATAATATCTATGTCATGAACTGCAAGGTCTAGTAAAACGTTTGTGTCATTAATTTTTGCAGGAGGTAAGCCAACACGCCTTGCTATGATAGATGTTAACTTACCTAGCCTTCCATTATCAATAATCTGTTTTAGCTTCTGGACTGCTGGATTAAAACGTTCTATATGACCAATAAATAATTTAATTTTTGCTTTTTTTGCTACTTTTATTATCTCATTTGCATCTTCTACAGTTTCTGCTATTGGTTTTTCTAATAAGAGATGTTTTTTATAATTAATAGCATCTAAAGCAACTTGTTTATGTAGCTTAGTTGGGACTGCTATTGAAACTGCTTCAATATCTTTATCTTTTAATAATTCAATGTAATTTTTATAATATTTACATCTATATAAATTACTTATTTTATTTCCCAAAGATTCATCAATATCAGATATTCCAACTAATTCAGAATCATCTAGTTCAGAGTAAATTCTAGCATGATGCTTGCCAATATTGCCAACACCAATAACCCCTATTTTAATTTTTTTCATATAAAAAACCTTTTTTAATGATTTATATAATTTCCTTTAGTATAGATAATATTATAAATATAATTGTTTGATATTTATCAATGAAAATGTCATGGGTATTATATTCTATAATTGCAATGATCAGCTTAACTTTTATGGTTCTGGCGATTAAAAAAGTTACTGATCTAGGCATTGGTTCAAAATTGCTTAATCTTTATTTATTTGGATTAGTCTTTCTTGGATTTTTAATCTGGAATTTATCAACCAAGTCAAGTTTAAAAATAAACAAAACCGTTTTATTATTTTTAGTTTTGGCAGCAATATTCTCTTTAATTGGTAATTTCTTGATGTTTGCTTCTATAGGAAAGGCACCAAACCCCGGATATGTAATTGCTATAGTTGGTTTGCATGGGGTGTTAGTAACTTTATTAGCTGTGTTTTTATTTAAATCTGAATTTGCAATATTAAAAATTATAGGAGTGCTTTTAGCTGCAGTTTCTATTATTTTTATAAGCATTTAGTTATAAAAACCATATCAAACTTGAGAAGATCAAAGAGATTAACATCATAAAATATGTAATTTGCTTTTCTGTGAATTTTCCTGTTATAGTAAAAAGATGAGGTATAGAATAAATTTTATTGTAATGTGATTTGATTTTGCCTTTATAATAATAGCCATAAGTTTGTGGTTTAAATTTGCCACGTAATTTTAATAAGAACTCAATAAAAAACGGGATTGAAATTATTAAAGCTTTTTTTTCTATATCACCTAGAATAGCAATGACAGCTAATATAGCACCGAGCATATAAGTTAAAGAGTCTCCTGGCAAGATTCTAGCTGGATATTTATTAAATAGGAAAAATGCTAGCAAAGCACCAAATGCTGAAAAAGCAATTATTGGTACATAAGGGATATTATTAACATAAGCAAATAAACCAAGCATAAATGTATAGATTAAACCCATGCCAGCTTCTAAACCATTAAAACCTGCTAGCATATTAACCATATTACCAGCGCCAATAACAGCAATAGGAATAATGATTAGAGGATAAATGATGCCAAAATCAACATTTCCTATTAGGGGGATGTGCATTACTGTATCGCCAACGTTAATTGCCATTAAAGGAATTGCTGCTGGCAATACTAATAGTGGCTTTTGCCACTGTTTTAGACCAACAGAACGCTCTTTATCATCTTTAATCAAGATATCATCTACAAAACCTATTAGTGTTATTGTTAGGATTGACAAAGTTGCTGCTAACAATCCTGTTAATTGTGATAAATCTTTATAGATAAATGTTTCTATAAAGATGAATAACATAATACTCAGAAAAAAACCAAAGAAAACAACTATACCGCCTGAAATAGGAACTAAAGGAGTATTTTCTTTATTCATATCTTTAACTACTAGATTAATTCCTTTTAAATAAATGATAAATCTAGGCAATAATATAATAGTGACTAGAAAACCCACTATGATTAAAAATAATAGTATAGTTAGCATTTTAATAATTGTAATTAAAGTCTTCTGGATATCCTGGTAATAAATATTGTGGTTTTATTTTGATATTATTAGGATAGCTAATTTCCCATATTTTTATTGGGCCAATATTTTGACCATTAACTAATGCTATAGGAACATTTGGATTTCTGTAAACCTCTTTAAAGTATGGAGAATCAATTTCAAAAAGATATAAATTAACCCATAATGCTCTTCTAGATCTTTCAGATATGTACATTAAACCACCAAGGAAGTTAACGTTTTTATTTAAAATCTGATTATTATCGAAGGTTGGAACTAATAAAATACAACCTTTTAATGGAGCATTTTGGTAAATTCTTTGCTGCCCAAGAACCTGTAAACATTCTACATTAACTTCTGTTAGCTGATTGTTGTGTGCTAGAAGTGCTACTGGCTGATTTATTATTATTTCATTTTCTGTACTTGTTCTTGAAACTGGGATTTTAAAACCAATTATTCCAGACGTTGACCTTGGAAATAATTTTCCATCATAAATAAAGTCTTCATCTAAGGCAAAAGAGCCTTCATATATATAGACAAGATCATTTCTAGTCTCTTGTATTAATTGTGGGTTAAGTTGGAAATTTGATATATATGATAACCTGTCAAAGCTTAAATCTGAACCAATGCTAGAATAAGCTGTATATTTGCCGATGTCAGTTGGGTCTATTAATAGATAAGAAGAATTATGTGCTTTTAGGAATTCTAATGCTTCTGTTTCATTTTGTGCAGTAAGTACATGTCTGCCCATTAAATAATCCCAATAACCATTAAAATTACCCCCATCTAGGATTGTTGGACGCTCACCACCAGTTTGAACCCAGTAGCCATAATCCCACCAATGTGCAAAAACAGCATCTTTCTTTGTATGATCTCTAACCCACGCCATTGCTTCTTGCCATTGCTGATCATATGCTGGGCCTGTGAATTTAGCTGAATTACTAGATGCTTTTGCAAATTTTACTAACATTCCATTATAAAATGGAAGGGGTGAAAATAACAGGAATATTATCACAAATATTAAACTATATTTAAAGATTCGTTCTTTTAATTTTAATGTTTTATAAACAGCTTCTACAATTATATATGATGAGAATATTGCTATTATTGGCGCTAAAACAAAAAATAATCTTATTGCGCCTCTAGCAGCAATTATCATTAAAATCATCCAAATAAATAGAAATAAATAATTTTTATCTAAAAGTCTTAATTGTTCAAATTGTTCTTGTTTTTTATAATAACTGTAAAAATAAATTATAGCAAATGTTGCAACAAATACCAATAATGAACCAATATAAAATATGTTAGATGTTGTTGTTTCTCCATTAAATATTGTGGAATCTCTTGAATACCTACTCATAACGAACATTGGTAGAAATAAAATATACAAAATTATTAATTTCCACTTAAGATTTTTTAATGGTTTTATAATTTGATAAAATAAATAGGTTGTTCCAATAAAAAATAATATCAGCAATGGCCAAGTAAAAGTTCCAATCCAATCTGTGAAGTATGGTTGGTAAGATTCTGCTACTGTCAATGTTAATCTGCCTAAACCAAATGGGTGTATTAAAGAGTCTATTATGCTTTTAAATTTGTCAAAAATAAATGTTGGAGATATAAAAATTGATGTTATTATTGTAATTATAATAAATGATATTATTAAAGAAGCAATACCTATAGGTATTTTTTTCTCTATTTTTTGTTTTATATTTTCAAATTTTTTTAAGTGAAACAATATCAAGACAATACCAACTAAAAAAACAAAATACACTGAACTGCTTGTTACTGAAAATAATAGAGATTGAAGCTCTTTAAAACCAGCCCTAAAAAAGATTATAATAAAATTCACCAGAATGAACCAAGATGTATAAATATAAATATCTTTTTTATCGAATCTGTCTAAAAAGATATTAATTATTGCGTCTAAAGAGATAAGCAAGAAAACAAAGTTTGCGCCATTCCAACCAAGATTTAACATACCTGTTGCTATACCTGAGAGTATTGCAAATAGTATTGCAAACTTAAATTTATTTGTATTTCTAGAAATTAAATATAGCAATAATGAAAGAAATAGAAAGAACATGCCGTATGGTTCTTTATCACCTACTCCAGCTAATGTTCTAAATAAGTAAGCTGGTAAAACAGATAAAACAAATGTTGAAAGTAAAGCAACTTCCCTATTAAGAAGCTTCGCAATTAAAAAATAGAATATAATCATGCCAAATACAAAAAAGATAACTGGATAAATAACATCAACCTTCGCTACTGTTATATCTTTATTAAAAATGTTAATTACTTTGTATAAAATGGCGATAGTGTGTGCTATTATAGGATTAGTTCTTATTGTTTCTAAGCCAAGAGGATAATTGCGCATATAATCTATTTCTGATAAATCACCATTTGTGACTATTTCTTTGGAATATCTTAAGTATAATGCTGCATCTGGGTCTGCAGTAATATAATCACTAGTTGTTTTATCTATAAGTAAAGGCAGATTACCAAGTCTAAATGAGGCGCCGTACCATAAAACTAAAAGCAGCAAAATAAAGTAGATAAATTGTTTTTTGTTTTTAAAAAAATTTATTATGACTTCTCTTTTAACTTCTATACTTTGGTCTTCCATATCTTATTTTTAGAATAATAATGGGGTTATAAACACTTCTATTAAACCAGCAATAAATAGCATGAATATTGCTAGTATAACTAAATCAAGAGAATCAAAGATTATCTTTTTAAATCTATCGTCTGATAAATGATGACGAATAACTGCTACTGAAATAATGCCGCCTGCTAAGCCACCCATAAAATATGCTGCTATTTCTGGAATGCCGTGGATAAAATATCTTAACAAACCTAAAGAAAAAACATGAAAATATGCCCATATTTTTGAAAAACCAACTGTATTTGCAGAATAAGCAAGATTATTTCTAATAAAATTACCAAGAGCTGCACTTATTACAGAGGCATTCCATGTTAAGATGAAAATAGCTCCAGCACCAAAGAAAAATGCAAAGAATATGCTAAATAATAAAACTTTTACATTATTGAAGAATATTTGACCAAATGTATTTAGCAAATTAATAGCACTGCCACTAATTAATTTTGCATTTATGGCTTTAATAGTTTGCTCTTGAACACTAAATACCGTGTTTACTAAATTTGGTGGTAAAAAGATATACCACAAAGAAAAAGCTATTACAAATCCTATGAACATATAGACAAAAAAAGAGATAGCTCTTGAATGTTCTTTTAATAATAAAGTTTCTGATTTTATTTCCATAGATTTTTTTTCTTCCAGCTTCATTGTATGATACATAATTGGAACTGTAACATTCACTGTTAAAAATACCATCACTAAACTAGAATAATCTTTGAATATCCATATGCTTAGAAAGATTGCAATTGAAGAATAGATTAATCCTATGAAGAACATCTCTCTTGGATGTTTTTCCGCTTTAAGCGGAGACATTATTGATTCAAGCACCATTTTTTATAGTATGTATTTAACTTTATTTAAATAACTTTTGATGTTGAATCTGATTTCTTAGAATAGTAAGGTTTTTATATATAAATTATCATTAATAGTTAACAAAAAGATGGTGTTAAAAAAAGATAGTAAGACATTTGTATATAATGGTAAAATAATTTTGGTTAGTTTGGTTCTAATATTTGTTGCGGGATTAGTTGTTGGGAATGTTCCATTTGGAACTTTCACTGGAAGTTATTTGAAGACATATAAAATAAGTGAAACTACATCCTTTAATTATAATACAGATCCAAATGCACCTAGAAGTAGGGGGGATAATTTAATAACTGAAATTTCTGTAACTCCTGGAAAAGTTGCTGCTGGTCAAGCTGTAAAGGTAACTATAGATCCAGGTGTTGATGGTGTTAGAGTTGCTGAACAAGGGGTAAGATTAGTTTATTTTGGAGACAATAATGACAAGACTTGTAAAACTGCTGTTGTTAAAGATAGAGATATTAAAAATTTTGTTACTAGGGGGGGTATTACTACAGGTCAACTAAGTGGATTTAAACTTTTTATTCCTACAACGAAAAATTATTATACTTATAGAAGTTTTCAAGAAGGATATTATGCAATACAAGCATATGATTATAGATTAAATGAATATGTTTGTAGCAATAAATTTATTGTTTATCTTGAAAGATCATTAGCAGAGGATATGACAAGATATGTATCAAAATTCGGAGGGATTTAAATGAATAATAAGAGTTGGATATTTTTGTTTGTTGCTTTTTTTATTATAGGATTATTTTTAGGTAATGCTTTAACTGGAAAAGTTGTTAAGGTAAATTCTATTGGGTTAGTTCCAACAATAAGATTAGATCCTTTTAGAGTTAGCAATGGGGATATTATGAAAGTTGAAATAGATTCAAGGGATAAGGGTGCAAATGTTTGGTTTACATTAAGAAATGATAAAGGTGTTAGGGTTGATAAAGTATTTTATTGTCGGGGCATAGATGATTTTGGGGAGAGTGTTATTAATACTGGAGGGGATAATGATAGTAAATGTTATAGTAAAGTTACTATGACATATACAATACCTTATGAATTAAATAAAGGCGTATATTATATAGAAATTGATAAATCAAAAGCATATTTTGAGGTAGTATAGATTTAGCGAAAAGTATATAAGGGAGTAATTGCTTAAAATCCTATAATAATTGATAATTACAAAATGAGGTGGAAATAATGGAGATGAATAAACCAACATTGGTTGCAACAATTGTTTTGGTGTTTGTAGTTGGTCTAGTTTTTGGAAGCTTTTCAGGATTGAGTAATGTAGCTACAGGCGAAGCAACAAGAACAGGGGCATCTACATGTAGAATTTATATAGATCAAAGATCAGCAACTTTAGGAGATACAATAACTGTTACTGCTATTCCAGGTAAAAATGGTTGTAAAACACCAATAAGTCTTTATGATGTTGGATCGCAAGGGCAACTTGGTACTAGAATTCAAGATTGGCAGAGTTTCCCATGTAATGGAATAAACTGTAAACAGCAAGAAACATTTGACATCAGGGTAGCTGGAAGCTGGACACCTGGACAATATAGATTATGCGCAAAAGACGGAGTAACTGGTCAACAACAATGTTCTAGCCTTGAAGTTTATTAATTCTTTTTTATTTTTACTTTATAGATATTAAAAAGATTTATAAATTTAATAAATACTTTTAATATTATGAAATTAAATTCTAACAAGTATGTAAGATATTTACCAATAGCATTAATAATAGCAATATCTATTTTAGTTTTTATATTATTAAAACCTTATTTTGTTGATGTATTTGTTAGTGCAATTTTAGCTTATTTATTTTATCCAGTTTACAAAAAACTAAAAAAATATTTTAAAAATGAAAATTTAACTTCAACTATAACAACAGTCATTGTAATAATTATAATTTTATTACCATTAGTATTAATGGGTAATTTATTAGTGAAAGAGGCAATAGAAGTTTATAATAATATTAAACAAGATGACTTATTGTCTTTTAATTTACTAAAATACCAAGATTTAAACATTGAAAACTATTTAAAAGAGGGGTTAAAGATCGGGGCATTGTATATAGTTGATAGTCTGTCTAAATTTGTTTTTTCAATACCAGCAAGAATACTGGATTTTTTTATAATTGTATTTTTGATGTTTTACTTGTTTAAAGATGGAGAAAAATTTCTAGAAAAAATAAAATTATATTTACCATTAAATCACAGTCAAAAAGAAATTTTATTTAAACGTATAGGTGATGTTGTTTATGCTATAATATATGGATTAGTTATAGCAGCAATAGTTCAAGGAATTGCAGGGGTTATAGGATTTTTTATTTTTGGCATAGATAACGCAATATTATTAGGATTAGTAATGATTGTTGCTGCTATGATACCATTTGTAGGTTCTGCAATAATATGGTTGCCAATAAGCATAATAGAAATATTATCTAATAATTTTGTTAAAGGCATTGGTTTATTGATTTACGGCATTGTAATTATAAGCACCGTAGATAATATTATAAGGCCAAAAATTATCGGAGATAGAACAAAAATACATCCAATTATTATATTACTTGGGATATTCGGAGGGATTGCAATGTTTGGATTTATAGGAGTTGTTGTTGGGCCATTAATATTAGCAATATTTCTAGTATTATTAAAACATTATAGGATAGATAAACTTGAAGCTTAAAATAAAAGATATTGGTTTAGCAACTGGCGGACCTTATATTGCTGTGCTGAATGAAGAAGATGCCAGACAATTAGATCTAAGTCCGTTAGATAGGATAAAGATTAAAGCTAGAAATAGCATAATTGCTGTTGTTAATATAGCTGAGCATAGTAAGGAAGTTAAGAAAGGAGAGCTTGGTTTATTTGAAGAGGTTTTAGCAAAACTTAAGCTTAATAAAAACAAGATTGTTGAAATTAGTTTAGCAAAAAAACCTGATTCTATTAGTTATATAAAAGACAAACTAGATGGTAAAGAATTAAATGAAGATAAAATTAAAGGGATAATAGATGATATTAGTGAAAATAGATTAAGTGAAGTTGAACTAACATATTTTATTTCTGGATGTTATACTAATGGATTGAGTATGGATGAAATTGTTGCATTAACTAAATCTATTGGAATAGGCGACAGATTAAAATTAGGAAAAAATATTATTGTTGACAAACACAGTATCGGAGGTGTTTCTGGAAATAGAACTACAATGATTATTGTACCAATATTAGCTGCTGCTGGATTAACAATACCAAAAACTAGTTCTAGAGCTATAACAAGTGCTGCTGGGACTGCAGATGTTATGGAAGTTTTAGCGAATGTTGAGTTGCCGATAAAAAAAATTAAACAAGTAATTAAAAAAACAAATGCGTGCATGATTTGGGGTGGCACAGGAGAATTAGCTGGAGCTGATGATAGATTAATAAAAATTGAAAGACCGTTAAGTTTAGATCCAAAAGGAATATTATTAGCGAGTGTTATGTCTAAAAAATTAAGTGTTGGCAGCAAATATGTTTTAATAGATATATCAATTGGGGATAGTGCTAAGATAAAAAATAAAAGAGAAGCAGTAAAATTAAGGAAAAAATTTGTACAATTAGGAAGAAAACTAAAAATAAAGGTTAAGGTAATATTTACTTTGGGAGATCAACCTGTTGGAAATGGTGTTGGTCCTGTGTTAGAAGCTAGGGATGTTATGTATGTATTAAAGGGGGATTCTAGAAGACCTTTAGACTTAGAAAGAAAGGCTGTCATGATGGCTAATATAATTTTTAAGATGGTTAAGCATAAGAAAGATGCTATTGATATATTAGATTCTGGCGAGGCTTATAAAAAAATGTTAGAGATAATAAAGGCACAGGGCAAGAAAAAAGTTGTTGGAGTTGGAAGATTTAGTCATGATGTTAAAAGTAAAAAAAGTGGTGTTGTTAAATCAATTGATAATAAACTAATTTCAAAAATGTGTAGATTAGCAGGAGCACCAAAAGATAAAGGCGCAGGAATTTATTTTTATGCTAAGATAGGTGATAATATCAAAAAAAATGATAAAATCTTTACTATATATGCTGAGAATAAGCATAAATTAGATGAGGTTATTAAAAAATTAGAAGAAATTCAAATAGTTAGTGTAAAATAATAAAAAATAGGGTTATAGAAAATCAACGAAAGCTTTATATATGGGGGATATTTTAAAATTATAATAAGAATAATTATTACAAATAGATATATTCAATAGATAAAAGGAGGAGATGTGATCATGAATAAAAGGTTGGTGGTTTTCTCGATTATAGTTAGTTTATTTATTCTTAGCGGGTTAAGTTTAGTTGAAGCAAATGCTGGTAGTGGGTTGCATACTTATGGTGGCAATAGAGTTCCTACAAACACTTCACTTGGTTCAGTATGTGGCAGTACTTGTAGATTAAATTTCCACAATGGAAATAATTCTGCTGCTAGCCCTGTTTGGAATATTACAGTTTACTATAATACTTCTGGAGGAGCTTCAAAATCTTGGGCTACAGCAACTTTGGCTAGCGTGGCTTCTAATACTACTTGTTCAAGTAATATATGTAACAAAACAGGCAGTGCTCTTGGTGGAGCTTCATTCTTAGTTGATTGGACACCTCCCAGCACAAATGGAGCTACTGTTTTAGTTGTAAAATACAGATGGAGAAATGGAACTAATCTTAATTCATCACTTAATGCATTAGTTAGTGTTGATACAACAGCACCAACCATATCATTTGCAGGAAATGTAACAGATGCATTTGTATTTACCTCATTAAGCAGATTTACACAAGGTTATCCTGCTGAAGATAGATTATTTTTAGCTAAAGTTACAGATCAGCATGTTTGGAACTGTAGCTTGTATAGTGAGGCAGTATTTAATGGTAAAGTTTCTCAGAATAGGACTAGAACAACTCCCAATTATAATAATGATGATATATATGGTACAAATGCGTATAATGTAACAGTTGCTACAAGACCATCTACATTGTTCTACAATTTATCTTTACACTGGAACACAATACCAAACAATAAATACACATGGAGAGCAGTCTGTTATGATAATGCAACTGTACCAAACAGAGCAGCAACAGCTAATAGAACATTCTTCATGGACAACTCATCTCCAACTTTCCCAGCAACAAACCCATTCTGGTTTGATGATAGTGATAAGGATAGTACAGATGACAGTAGATCTGGCAGATTCAGAATTGGGGGAGTATGGGTGACTGAAGTTGCAGAAACAGTAACAATGCATTGCGATGCAGTTGATGCAACTGAAATTGGAACTGTTGACTATTATGTAAAGAGACCTGGAGGAGACAATTTTGTTTTAGAGGGAGATGAAAAGGGAAAAACATTTGACTTTAGAGCAACTACAAAAATAGGAACTTATGAAGCTTATTGTGTAGCAAAGGATATTGCAACAAATGCTTCTACAAGCGCTACTGTTAAATTCAAGATTCAAGCAGAAGATGTTGGAGATGTTGCAGAAGAAGCGCCTTCAGGGGCTAAATTCGATATTAACATAGCTGAAGAAGATACAGTAAGTTCAGGATATCAAAAAGGAAGAATAGCAACATTAACATTTGATGGAATAACAGAACATACAGTAACTTTTGACGATATAACAGATAACACAGTAACATTAACAATTAAATCATTACCAATAACACTAACTTTAAGCGTAGGTCAAAGTAAAGATGTTGATGTAAATGACGATGGATTGAATGATTTAAGTGTAACATTAAAAGGTATTGTTAGTGGAACTGCACAAGTTGACTTTAAGAAACTAGAAGGAGCAGCAAGTGTTGAAACGCCTAAGATAACAACACCAACAACGCAACCTAGAGTAACACCACCAACAACTGAAGCTAAAAGTAGTTCAGCAATAGGAATATGGATTGTTGTTATAATAGTAGTTGTTGGACTAGCAGCGTACTTTATATTTTTCAGGAAGAAAAAACAATAAATTCTTTCTTTTTTTCTATATTTTTTATTATAATAAAATTTAAATAGAGTTGACTAAGATGTTATATTATGAAAAAGTTAGTTATTTTATTATTTATATTGATGTTAGTATTAAAAGTTGGAGCTATTAATGATATATTTCCAATAGACTTTAATAAACAACAGATGAATCCCATAACCTTAAAGGAAAAACAAGGAATTGAATTTTTAGACCCTGTTGGCGGCACGTTGATATTAAAAAAGATAAATGAAAATGATGTTATATTTAATGTATATTTAGATTCTAATAAATTTTGGGGGGATATCACTGTTAAAAAATCTGAAACATCTAAATTTGATATAGACAGAGATAACAAAGATGATTTTATAATATCAATATCTAATTTAAAAAAAGATTATGTTGATCTAGTTATAGAAGATTTAAATAATTTAGCTAGGGGAAATCAAAATTTAGATGATGTTACTGGCAGTGTTATAGGTAATGTTCAAGAAGATAATATTAATCTAAATGGGATACTAATCACTATAGCTATCATTATTGCAGGATTATTAGGTTATTTTCTCTTTATTAAAAAGAAATGATTACTTTTTTATTATATTATAATCTTTCCAGTTCCACGGACGTTCTAAGATCATATGCTTACATATCGTTTTTGTATCTGCATATATCTTAAAGTTATTATTTAATGCATCTACACAAAAAGCTTCATCATCAAAACCTTTATCATATCTGAACTTTATTTTTTCCAATACTGATTTATGAATTAATAAGCAACCAAGACCGCACATATCAACACTTAGTAAGCCTGGATTCGGCACATATTTCATTGCTTTTATGAAGTTAGGGTCTTTTTCATCCTTCTTAAATATCATTGGTAACATATTTTTACGTCCATCTTGACCAGTTAAAACTCTAAAATATATTGCTGTTAATAATGGTTTTTTATATGAAACAAGATTTGATAATGCATCTTTGTTCAGAACTATATCAGCATCTAAACTTAGTAAATATTCATAATCACTTGATAAGGCTTCTTCTCTTAATAAATTCCTGCTAACAACCATCCTATCTCTTGCTTCTTTATAATATTGAATTCTTTTTACGTATAGATTCATCGCTTTTAGCTTGCTAAAGAATTTTTCATTTTTTGAATTATCCACTAATAAAAAATCAAAATTAAGATAATCTAAAGACTTTATACCTGTTAATAAATCATTAAGACAATACTCATAATCTTCAGATATTGGTGCGCCGACTAAAACTTTTGGCTGTTCCATAAAAATATAGAAATTAAAAGTTATTTAAATCTTTTTATTAAAAAACGCCGAGGCTGGGATTTTAAGGAAGATATTATATTTTAATAAGAAAAGGTTTATTTATAAGTAAATGTATAAATAAATATGTATAAGATATTCACAGCAAATACCAAAACAGATAGGATGTTATCTTATTATACAAAAGTAAGAAGAGATATTTCAGCTAAATTAGATAGACTAAAACTCAACCCAAGAAACGAGCTTGGTGCTCATCCATTGCATGGCAGATTAGAAAAAAAGTGGAGTTGCTGGCTAGGCTCAAATATTAGAATAATATATAGCATTGATGATGTAAATAAAAAAATAATTATAGAAGCAGTTGGCTCTCACAAAATATATTAATCAATATTTTAGCTCTTTTATTTTACCTTCTTTAATATTTTTTTCGCTTTCTAATATCTGTTTCATTATCTCTGGATCTTGTAGTAATTCTATAGTTTCTTTCATACCCTCATATTCCTTCTTTGAAATCATTATGACTTCTTCTTTCATATAGGTTCTAATACTTTATCCTATTTAAACCTTTTTACTTGAAACGCCGAGGCTGGGATTTGAACCCAGATATCCTTTCGGAAACAGGTTTTCAAGACTTACGCTTATATTACTATAAACTGCGCACTACCAGATTATGCGACCTCGGCAATATAAAAAAGGCTTTTTTCAAAATTTATAAAGATTTAGTTTTCTCCTTTTTTAGCAATATCTTGCCAACTAAATGGACGATTAAGATAAAGATGATTGCATTTTACTGTATTATCTAAATACCAAGGAACGTTAAGTTGCGATAAATCATATCCTAACCAACGGTCATCCCAAGCTTCTATGTTTTCATCGTATCTGAATTTTATTTTTTCTAATATACTTTTACTAATTAATATACAACCACCGCCTGCAAAGGCTATCCTAACTAAACTAGGATTCCAAACTTCATCATCATTAAGGTAGCGAGTATGATTCCAATCATTTTCTTGATGTTTAAATTTCCATGCAAAGGGCATTACTCTATTTTCACCATTAGGTAAAATATGATGTCCAAAATATAATCCAGCGACGACATCTTTTTGATGAGAAGTTAATTTTTCTATTATGTTTATTGGGGGGATAACATCTTGATCTAAGAGTAGCAGATAATCATAATTTTCTTTCAATGCTTTTTCTCTTAGTAAGTTATGGGCTTTTGTAACGCGTTCACGGGCTCTTTTTTCATAGTCAATTCTTGTAGCTGGGATATTTAATTTTTTTATTTTTTCATAAAAAGTATTTGTTTTAGAATTATCAACTAATAAAATATCATAATTAGGGTATGTTAATGATTTTATTGAGCCTATAAATTCATCAAAACAATATTCATGCATGTCAGATACTGGAGCTCCGACTAAAACTTTAGGTGACATATTCATTTTTTAGGCAACAATATTGGAATTTCATCTATTATTTCATATATCTCGCTGCATTTAGTGCATATTAGTCTTGTTTTTTTAGGATTATAATTTAAAGATGATTTGCATATTGGGCAAGCTAAGATATTAAATAATTCTTTTTGTAATGGTTCTTTTATAGTAGCTATCATTTTTATGTTAATTGAGACCAATTCCATGGCCTTTTTAATACTAAATGCTTGCATTTAACACTAGTGTCAATATATAAATCTATATTATTATTTCTTAGATCAAGGCAAAATAATATATCATCAAAAGCAGCTACACTTTGTTCATATCTAAATTTTATTTTTTCTAATACTGATTTATGTATTAATAAGCAGCCTAAGCCAGATGAGAAAACTTTTTGTAATTTATTATTAGATAATTCTTCATCAGTTAAATGTCTCATTTTATCTTTAGTAAGTTGTTTATAGGCTAATGGAACTAGCTCTAGTCTATTATCAAATGAGCGATAAGTAAAATATACTGCAGACACTACTTTTTTATTATGAGATAATAATCTATCGATAATATCTAAAGGTGGTATTACATCTTGTTCTAGGCTTAACAAATAATCATAATTATTATCTAAAGCATATTGTCTTAAGATATTTCTGCTTGAAACTATTCTGTCAATTGCTTTTTCTCTGTATTTATCTTTTATAGAACTTATTCCTAATTTTCTTATTCTTTTATAGAACTTATTATCTTTAGAATTATCAACTAGCAATAGGTCATAATTCTGATAGTTTAATGATTTAACAGCTTCTACATACTCATCAAAACAATATTCGTATAAGTTAGAAGTTGGGCATCCAACTAGTACCTTAGGCATCATAACTTAATATCCCCCCATTTATTTTTAACTGTTATGTGCTTACATCTGATAGAAGTGTCTACATATATACTAAAATTTAATGCTCTACAATCATGACTAAACCAAACATCATCAAAACCTTCTTTCTCAACACTATATCTGAATTTTATTTTTTCTAGTACTGATTTATGTATTAATAAGCAGCCAAGACCACAAGCTGATAATTCTAATATCTGCGGCTTTAATATTTCCTCATCAGTTAAAAATATCATTCTATTTGTAGTAATGTTATAATCTCTCCATAACATTGGTTTGGGTTCAGTTGAGTTTTCTAACTTCATTAAGTTGAAATAAACGCCAGAAACAATTTTTTTATTATGGCTTAATAGTTTTTCAATAACATCGTTTGGAGGTATTACATCTTGTTCTAGGCTTAACAAATAATCATAATTATTATCTAAAGCATATTGTCTTAAGATATTTCTGCTTGAAACTATTCTGTCTCTTGCTGTCTCTTTATAGACATCTTTAATAACATTCAAACCAAGAGATTTTAGTTTATCATAATAATTATTATCCATAGAGTTATCTACTAACAAAATATCATAATTTTCATAATTCAACGTTTTAATAGCTGTTAAGTACTCCTTTAAACAATAGATATATCTATCAAATGTTGGACAGCCAATAAGAATTTTAGGTTGGTGTGGTATCATCTGATTCACTATTTTCAATAACTCCTAATAAAGCAAGCAATAATCTATCTGATGATTTAATTAATCCGTCATAATCTTTGCCTTGAACTATAACACAATCATTTTCAGTATAAACTTTATTAGAATCACCTAACTGAAATGTTATTATGCCTGTTTTAATGTTTGCATCATTACATGTTTTTATTGGCGTATTAGAATCTTGAATCACTTTAGTAAATGCGCCTGTTGTTGGTATTTTATAGATGCCATAATCTGCAGTACCTAATATTCTACCAACTTCACCAATAGCAATTATTGTGTCTGCACCAGTTAATTTTTCCGGGTCAAATGTTAGAAATATTTGTTTTGCTAAAATTATATAATTATTTGATTCTTGGATTTGGCTTAGCCAGGATACTTGATCTAAATCAATTACTGGAATTAACTCTATCACTCTTGGATCGTTTCTCATAGGGATACTATACTGATGATTTCCAATATAAGTTTCTAATTGATGAATCTCAACATCTGGGGCACTTGGCAACCTATATTTGTTTATTAAAAAACCATTATATGAATATTGATTTGGTTTTTTTGTTGGGTTTATCAATATTAAAGATATTGTGATTATTAATAATATAAATAATAAAATAAGCACTATGTTAATTTTTTTGTTTTGTTCCATTTTATATACCCAGTATATTTAATAAAAATTTATCGGATGCTTTGTCAAGATAACTTATATCTCCTTCAAAAACAAGGCAATTTTTATCTTGGTATATTGAATTTTTATTTGATTTTAATATTTTTATTGTTTGTTCATTATCATTGCAGCTAATTATTGGGATATCTGGACAATCTTCATTATCAATAATACAAGCATTAACTGGCCTAGAATTTGTTAAAAGTATAATATTATTAAACTTTTGTATTATAAAATCTATATTTTCTGCTTTATCAGGATTATAAGCAAGGTAAACTTTATTAGATGTTATTGGATAATAAGGTATTGTAATAGAGCTTAATTCTAAAGGATTATTATTAATGACTATGTTGCCTTGCCCTATTTGAGTAGCATATCTTCCATCTTGCAATAAGAAGAATTCTTTATTGTTGTATTTTATTGTATTTTGAATATTTTGATTATCTGAATTATTAGGACCATATATAGGCAATATAAAACCAATAACTGACATTAATAAGATTATACCTATAAGTATTGATAGAAATTTCTTTTTTGTTTGTTTTTGTTTTGGGTCTTTTGTTTTCATAGGATAAATTGGTTAAGAAATTAGTATTTAAAATTTTTTAAAAAAGAAAAAAAGAAAAAAGTTTATCTTGGTGCTACAACTGTGTCAGTAAAGGATGCACTTGTACCTGTTACCTTGACAGATGTTCCTACTAATTGGCTCTTATATTGCTCGTAGTTTCTTAATACACGACCGGCTCTCATTGTATCAACTGCGTCAGTTCCAGCAACTACTAATGCTACATTAGCGCCGTTGTCTTTTAGCTCAATTACTGCTTCTCCTGGTTTATAAGTCCATGTTGAACCAATGAATCTAGCTGTTAAGCTGTTGACAACTGGTCCGCCTACTAATAGCAAATTGTCGTTTTCTGGGACTGTTACTTCACTGGATTTAACCATTGATGGAGCTTTATCTACAATTGAACCACCTACTGTTGATGATACTGTTGATGCTGTGCCTTTAACTACTACATTAGCTTTTACTTGGTCGCCTGGGATTTCTAAAACTACTTCATCCGAGTCTAAGCCAGATTCTGGGTCTTTTATGATGATACCATACAATGTTCTATGGTCTTCATCTTTTGTACCTAGGTTGACTTCTGCAGAACTCCATTTAAGCTCTCCACCCTCTGCTACTCCCTTAGATGCACCAAATCCATCAAAGTCTCCACCAGCAGTTGATTTAAGAGATATATTTAAGTCATCCTGTGCGTTTAAGACTCCTTCTGAATCGGCCTGTATATCCAATAATAGCCTCCAATCGTTTGCAAGCTCTGCGTTACCCAATAGGTCTATAGCTATGTTTGTTCCTTTTGTATTCTCAAAATCTATTTCAGCGATGTTTTGGCCATTGGGTTCATCTGAACCATTTATAGCGCCGGCAATTTTTATAGTATTTTGTGAATCCTCATAGAATACACCAATTCCAGCCCTAGCGCCTAGCTCAGCTTCAAGTGAAAGTAATATTAAAGTATCTGTTCTTGTGTTGTCTGAAAATCCACTTGCTGTAAAGTTAAAACTTCCACTTCTTATCCTAATTCCTTTATCGTCTTGTCCTTGTGCTACTACCCTTATTACTGGCTGTGATGAACTAAAACTTGAGTTGACATCACTTAAATCTTCAGATGTTTCGAATGATATTTTGTAGGTCCCATAGTTTGTATCTGGAACTGTCAATGAGTCTAGACATATAGATAGGTAGTTGTTTGGAAAGTTCATACAATCTCCAATGGTTGGAGGGTTGTCGTTGTCATCATTTATTGTAAAGTCATTTATTATTCCTATTGTTGGCCCTTTGTTGGTTGATTCTGAAATGTTAACATTACCATCTGCTCCAGTTGTGTCACCAGAATATAATTCGCCTACACGCCATTTCCAACAGTCTGGGTCATCTGGATCGTTGTTTAGACATACATCGTCGCCACCAAAGTATTGATCACCATGTTTTATTGTTTCTGAAGAATCTTTACCAACTACTAGAGTAGCTGAACTCTGGTCAATTTGAGTTCTGTAGAATAATTCATCTACAGTTACTTCACAACCATTTACAGTTTCAGTTGAGCCAGATTCTATTGTTGCTTTAACACCATCTACATCAACTAAGACAGAACTTTGACCTACATTTTCTAGATTCAAAGTTTTACCAACACATGTTACTTTATCACCTACATTCATAAAATATTCATCACCAACATAGGCTGTAAATGAACTTGTTGATTTTATACTTACTATCTTAAGTTTCTTGCCTAAGAAAGAAAGCTCTAATGGATCTGTTGTAGATGTGTCATTCAGCTTTATGTTTTCATCAAACAAATAATGGTATGAAAGCTTACTAGAATCTACCTCTAAGAAAATATTCGATTCATAGTCATCATCACTTGAGTTTAAGCTTGTAACTGGATAGACACTAGCTCTAGAGTTTGTTCCTGGAGTACCTAGGGTTATCTGGTCACGTACATCAATACTGCCACCTTTAAATGTTATTTCTGTATCTTGTAGTGTCTCTATGTTATCATCATCTAGCTCGTTGTCAATAAAACCAGATGCTGAAATTGACGTACCTAATGGTATTTCATCTGTTTCTCCACCAGAAACTGTAACTGCTGCTCCTCCAGTACCTGTACCTGCAGATGTCGCTGTTGCTTGCATTCCAGTTATAATATCAACTGCTGCTGCAATATCATCTCCTG
>CAZPBI010000009.1:882-20291 GCA_964584825.1 Candidatus Woesearchaeota archaeon | reverse complement strand
TTCCAGTACCATTTATAATAAAAAATATAAACAATATCAAAACTCTAGATTTTGATAACTTTATTAATGCTTTTATTGAAATTAATTTAGTAGAGAATTTTATTTTAGTTCTATTCTTAATTTCCAATAAAATTATTGGAAAAACACTTGAAAATGAGAATATTAAAATTGCTGTAATTAGTGAAATTTCTTTAAGCATGTAGAATATTATTAAAAGTAGAATTATTTTGAATAAATTTGCGCCTGATTTAAATAATGCTATTTTTTTTAAGTTTAGATCCGCTCTGATTAAAGCAAAATAGACAGCATCATAAAATAAACCAAGTAGCAATATTAAGACCAGTAAAGAATTTTGTATAAGTGTAGTTATTAAAATTCCAGATACTATGTAAATCAATAAAGATATGAAAACTACATTTGAAAAAAATTTGTTTTTGTTTTTTTTATTTTTTTCTGTGAATTTTGTAAATGTAGTTGGATAACAATTTAATAAAACAAAAAATAAACTTGCTATTGTTATTAAATATCTAAATTGACCATAATCTTGAACCGTATAGATTCTAGCTAATATTACAAAAAATACCAAACTTAAAGCTCTAGTGACAAAATTGCTAATTGTAAGCAAAGATACTTTTTTTATCATGATGCTCCTTTGTTGGTATCAATAATAATGGTGATAAGATAAATGCAAGAATCCAGTAAGATCTAAAAACTGTTGTTGGTAAACCCGCGATGAACATGGCAAATAATATACAATAAGCTGGTGAGTAGATTTTCTTTCTAAGTAATGTGTTATTAGAAGTAGCAATATTATAAAAATATGTTAAGTAAAATCCAAATAAAATTGAGTATAATGCTACTGAAATTGTTCCTAATTCTGCAGCCATGTAAGCGAATGAGGAAAAATGTAAAGAACTTGAAGATTTATAACCTGAATATTGGTCTATTACTAATCGGCTTAAGATTGTGGATGATGCTGTTTGTTTTCCAGGAAGTAGTGTACGAATTGTATCCCATATTAAACTGCCATGAAAGATACCACGAGGCATTACTTCATTGAGAAGTCTCTCCATATTCTTGAATGTTGAAACTGATGCTGAATATGGTTGAAATAATGTTGCGGTTATTTTATTATTAAATTGATTTTCATATTCTGAACTTATGTATACATGTTTTAGTAACCCAATTGTGCTGAATATTATTATGCTGACAGCTAATGCGGCTATGCCTGCTTTTTTAAAATTTATTTTATCTGTTAATGAATAGTAAAGTACTAGAGCAAATGCTATTATCATTAATTGATATCTTACCCCTTTAAAGATAAAGAAAAATATCGATATAGTTGGTAGTAAAAATTGCAGTAATTTAGATCTTATTCTTGGAAGAAAAAATAATAAAGCTATTTGTAAATCAAGAAAACCGTTTGTAAAGGCATCTATGCTCCATCCTCTTATTTGAGGTCCTAAGATGGGAATGCCTTTTTTTATAAATAAATAAATTCCTAAAGATAAGCTTGAAAACCATAAAGTAAATGGTATTAAGAATGATAATTTAGGAAGTCTGTAATATAATCTTGCTATAAGGTATTCTCTTTTTTTATCTACGAATATATTATTTGCAATACAACATCCTATTAAAAAAAAGATTAGGGCTATGAAAAATATCAAGATTAATAACGTTGATGGAATAAAATCTTTTCCTGTTTTTGCTACCCTTATTGGCAGAAATGAAATTAAGAAAAATATTAATGCTGCAAATGAAAATAGATAGGCTGGGGAAAATATTACTTCTTTTGTTGAATCATTTTTTAAAATTTCTTTCCATGTGGATAAGAATCTTATATAAATTACAAGAATTAAAATAAAAATTAAAATAGTTAAAGTATAATGTAAAATATCAAATTGAGATAAGTTTGTATATTGTAGATTAAATAATGCTGATATTACTTTTGCTAATATTTCTCCTACGGGTGTTAATCCATTTATGAAAAATAAGATAATAAGCACTATACTTAAGATAATAAAATAAGGTATCATATTAATTCTTCAATTTTTTTATATCTGTAATAATCTCTAATATGTTTATTATTTAATTTTCCAATATTAAGTAAATATCCTTGTGCGTAACCTGTAATAAATGCTGGTGCTGCCAATCCTGGTTTTTTCATTAATATTGAAATAGATTTTAAGATTATGTAAAGAGGATGGAAATCTCTAAAGTAACAACTTTTTCCTTCTATTTTGTAACCTTTCCATAAACCATTTTTGGAACTTGTTTCTCTTATTTGAAATACTTTTATATTATTACATTGTTTGGTTTTCCATCCTTTTAGTTTTGCACTTATAATTGAAACTGAGTCTGGTGAATAGGTAACTAGAAAACCTTCTGTATCTATAAAACATTTTATGTTCCATAATCTTGCTCCCCCTCTAGGGAGATATGGTTTATGATTTTCTTTTATAAATTTGTTATTTATTTTTGAATAAACTATTCCTGATGCGATGCCTATTTCTTTCATATTCATTTGATGCATTAATTTTTCAAAATATGTTCTTTCTGGTATCATATCTGCATCGAGAAGTCCTATAAAATTAAATTTTATATTTTTTAATCTAGCAATCTTTAATGCTGTGTGGAAACCTAATCTTATAACCCTAGCAAGATGTAATCCTATGCCAGATTTATTTGATTTTAGATCTAATAATGCGATAAAATCTGATTTATGTTGTAAGATTAATTCTTTTGTTTTGTCGTTGCTATTATCATTTATTATAACCCACAATAATGGCTTTATGGACTGTGATTTTATTGAGAAGATTAATCTGTCTGTGTTTTTTTCTTCATTTTTACAAGGAGTTACTAAAATGTAGTTTAACTTACTAAATTTACCATCCATTTTGTTACATCTATTTTTTCTTTTATCATTTTTTCTGATTTTATTTTCCATTCTTGTTTTATATCAGGATTTTTTATTAAAGAAAGAGCTTTTTGCATCGCTTGTTCTTGTCCATTTTTTGGCTCATCAAAAGTATAAATTAAATCGTATTTTTCTTCTTGTTCATTTGTGTAACCTCTTCTAGAAGTTGAGATAAAAATTGCCGGGGTTCCTAAAATTGCGCATTCAGAAGCCATGGTTGCGCTTTCTCCTATAAATAAAGTAGCATAGTATAAAACAGAATGGATTTTCTCAGGTGAAATTTTTATTTTGTATTTTTCAAGTTGTTTTGATAATGGTTTTTCTGAAGTAATAAATACTTTACCATATTTTTCTAACTGTCTTACAAATTTTATTTCACTTGTAAATCCGTGATCTTTTCTATCATGATTTGAGTGCCATGAAACAAATCTTAAAATGAAGAATTTTTCATTTTCTTTAAGGTTTAATTCTTTTAATACACTTGGATCGGGGATAAAGTAATTTTGGTGTAAATAAGCTAATTCATGATATCCATTATATTTTATTTGTTTTTTACCTAGGTTTTTCCAGTAACATGATGGTGTAAAGATATGTGTTGCAAATGGCTTCATTAGATTTAATTGAAATGTTGCAAATTCTGTATCATCAAATATATAGGATGGAATTTTTAATAATTTGCTTACTTGTGCTATGTATACATTTCCTACACCCCCTATCATTAAATGTGGATGAAATTTTTTTGCTTGTTTGTAAATGAAATAATCTATCTTTAACATACCAATTGTTTTTCCTATTAAACCATTAAATGATGGTCTTATGATATATGGAATATTGTATGCATCTAGTAATTGCAAGGAACATTCTTTATTTCTTGCTGTTATTAGGAATTTATTACCTTTTTTTTCCATTAATTTTATAAAATTCCTAAATAAATGAACATGGCCTGGATGGCCTATGTCCAATAAAATTCTCATTTTAATCTCCTGTAATAAAATCTATAATTCTTTGTTCCAATTTATTAAAAGAACGAAATTTTCTTTTTGAAGGATATAGTATATAGGTTTTATTTTTTGGTTGATAAAATATAATTAAAGAACGAGTTGTTTTATTTTTTTGTAATTTTTTTTTAAATTCGCCAGAGACCATATATACATAATCTGAACCTGAAAATCTTAGATTTTTAAATTGTGAATCTTTAGAATTATTATACTTTTTAATTATAAATTCTAGTCTTTTGTAAATTTCCATTTTTATCTCCTAAATTTTTTATATAATGTATAATATGGTTTATAAAAGTTATGTTGTATTTATATTAGAATAAAATAATCGTAGATATTATTATTACTATTAATAGAGAAATAATTTATAGAATATATTATTTTTTCTTAGGTTTTATTGTTATTGTTGTTGATTCTTCTATTGTTGAACCATTTGATACTGCTGACATTTTAGCTGTGTAAGTTCCTGGAACAAATTGTGAAGAATCTAAAGAAATTTTGTATTTTAAGAACTTGCTTGGGCCATAACCAATATCTTCTGTTAATCTTTTTATTGTGATTCCGTCACAGCCAGAAACAGGATTACCGTTAATATCAAAATTACATGTTCTAGATTCTGGACCTGCTAATGAGAACGTTAATGAATTAATTGGTTCATTATTTTCCCTTTCTAAGGTTATATGAAAATTAATAACTTCTCCTGCTGTTGCTCTATCATTACTAGGTTTAATATCAACTGTTAAAGCATTTGCATTTCCTGCTATTAATAATGCAGTAACTAATATTATAGAAATTATTGATGCGATAAATTTTGTTTTCATTTTTGTCTTGTTTAGTAGTAATTTTAATTAAATTTATTTATTTTTATGTAAAAAATGAATAGTTATTTATAAATATTAGTATGCTTTTACAATTGTTATTTATAGTAATGTTTATGATATGAATAAAATTTTAAATTGAATTTATAAAATTGGGAAAAATGGCTAATAAATTAATTGTGATGATTCCTGCTTATAATGAAGAGAAAACAATTGGTAAAGTGATTAGTGAAATTCCTAGGCAAATTGAAAATATTGAGAAGGTAGAAGTATTAGTTGTAGATGATGGAAGTACTGATAGAACTTTTCAAGAGGCTAAAGAAGCTAATGCTGATTATTTTGTAAGGAATAATATGAATATGGGGTTGGCTTATACTTTTCAAAGAGGACTAGATATTGCTTTAAAGTTGGGAGCAAATATTATTGTTAATACCGATGCTGATAATCAGCATAATCAAAAAGAAATTCCTAAGTTGATAAAACCAATATTAAATGGAGAAGCAGATATTGTTTCTGGTAATAGGCAAGTTGAAAAATTAGATCATATGGTTGCTGTTAAAAAATATGGTAATATATTAGGGAGTAGATTTGTAAGAAAAGTTAGTGGAAGTGAAATTAAAGATGCAAGTTCTGGTTTTAGAGCTTATAGTAAGGAAGCTGCTTTAAGATTATTTATCACTTCTAAACATACTTATACACATCAAAGCTTGATTCAGGCTAAAAATAAAAAACTTAGAGTTGTTGAGATACCTGTTGAATTTAGAAAAAGAGATGGTGAGAGTAAATTGATAAAATCTATTCCTTCTCATATTAAAAAATCTGTTTCAACTATTATTAGAACAGTTTTGATGTACAATCCTATGAAAGTTTTAGGTTATATTGGTGGAATTTTGATATTTCTAGGATTAATTCCTATGGTTAGATGGGTATATTTGTCTTATATTATTAGAGATGGTGGGATGCATATACAATCTTTGTTATTAGGATTGTTATTGATGGTGTTTGGTGGATTATCTGTGTTGTTAGGGTTTTTATCTGATTTAATTGCTATGAATAGAGAACATTTAGAAGAGATACTATATAGAATAAAAAAAATAGAATTGAAGAATGAGAGATGAAGATTTTATTTTTAACAAGAAAATACCCTCCCTCTGTTGGCGGAATGGAAAATCAAAGTTATAACCTAATAAAACATTTTAAAAAAATTAACAAAGATACCTTTGTTGTTGCTAATAAATATGGAAATAAATTTCTTCCAATTTTTATACCATATTCATTTTTTAAATCATTACACTTAATTAAAAAGAATAAAATAACACATCTTCATTTGGGTGATGGTTTGCTTGCTTTAGAAGGTTACTTAATTAAAAAATTAACCAATATAAAAACAGCAATAACAATACATGGTTTAGATATAACTTATAAAAATAAAGTATATCAAAAATTTATTCCAAAATATGTAAATAAATTAGACAAAATAATTTGTGTAAGTAATTTTACAAAAAATGAATGTCTAAAAAGAAATATTATCTCAAAAAAGTGTGTAGTGATTCCCAATGGTATTAACCCAGATCAATTTATTATTAAAAAATCAAAAAGAGAATTAAGAAATAAATTAGCTGAAAAATTAAATTTAAATTTGGAAGATAAGAAAATATTATTAAGTGTTGGTAGACTAATAAAAAGAAAAGGTATTGGATGGTTTGTTGCAGATGTTGTACCAAATTTAGAAGATAGATTCTTATATTTGGTGTGTGGTGATGGGCCTGAAAGGATCGATATTAAAAATTTCGTCATAAAAAATGAATTAGTTAATAAAGTAACTTTATTAGGTAAAGTGGATTTTGAAACATTAAAATTACTTTACAATTGTGCTGATTTCTTTATAATGCCTAATATAAAAGTTGATGGTGATATTGAAGGTTTTGGAATTGTTGCTCTTGAGGCTGCATCTTGCGGAGTTCCTGTAGTTGCTTCGAATATTGATGGAATAAAAGATGCGGTGTATGAAGGTAAAACTGGTCTGTTAATAAATGAACGCGATATTAATTCTTTTTTGCGAGTTTTAAAATCTAAATCACTAAATAAACAAAAAGTAATTTGCACTATTAAAAATAATTTTAATTGGAAAGATATAGCAAAAAAATATTATTATAAATTAAAATGAAAATTTGTATAATTGCTGATAATTTAGATACGAATAGTGCCGGTGTCGGGTCTTATGCAAGAAATATTTGTAGAGCAATTACCAATTATGATAAAAAAAATGATTATATTTTTATTCATGGTAAAAAAAATAGTTTTTATAAAGATAAGAAAGAAATTATTATTCCTTATTTTAATTTTTTTATTTATCATTTTATTAGAAAATTCATAATATTTCCTCTTGCTATTAATAAAGTCGGATTTGATATCGTACATGATACTTATCATTTTATGCCGCTTAATATTAGAGATGATACTATAAAGATAGTTACTATTCATGATTTATTTCCATTATTAGACAAGAAAAATCATAGATTAATTAGCTATATAGCTCATAAATTATTAATGAGAACTATTTTAAACAAAGCAGATTTAATTATTGCAGTTTCTGAAAATACAAAAAGAGATATAATAAACTTGTTTGGAATAGCTAAAGACAAAATAAGGGTTGTTTACGAATCTGTTGATGAAGATTACAAAATGATAAAGAATAAAAAACTTTTGTTAAATATAAAGAAGAAGTATAATTTACCAGATAAGTTTATTCTTCATGTTGGCACAATAGAACCTAGAAAAAATATACCTATGTTATTGCGGTCATTTAAAGAAATAAAAGAAGAATATCCGGGATATAAGCTGGTTTTTGTAGGAAAATTTGGTTGGAAGTACGGGGCTGTTTTTAATACTATAAAGGCATTAAATATAGAGGGAAATGTAATGTTTTTAGGGTATATAAACAGAGAAGATATTCCTCTAATCTATAATCTGGCCAAGGTTTTGGTATACCCATCGTTATACGAAGGATTTGGATTACCACCTCTAGAAGCAATGAAATGTGGTACACCAGTGATTACCTCAAATACTTCCTCTCTTCCAGAAGTAGTGGGTGATGCGGCAATAAAAGTAGATCCTACTAATTATTATGAATTAACTAATTCTATCAGAAAAATAATTTCAAATAAGGACTTGAGAAAATCTTTGATAAATAAAGGATTTAAGCGGGCGAGTAAATTTTCTTGGGAAGTCTCAGCTAATAAAATGGTGAGATTATATGAGGATCTTAAAAAGAGATAATATAAAATACGAACTAACCTTTGTTTTTTCATTTTTATTAATCATAATTATATTTGGTTTATTATACTTTATTATGCTCATTTCTTTGCCATTGTTTGGTGATGCTACGATATATGGCAGAATAACCAAAAATATTATCGACGATGGGTTATTTAATATAACTGAAATTAAATATCCCCCAATCTATTCTTTATTACAGAGTATTCTTTTTCTCTTTTTCCATGATAATGGTATGAAAGCAATTATATTAATAGGCATTCTTCTTTTGAGTCTTTCTTTGTATTTATTAATTAAAGAGATAACAAATAACAAAACATTGGCTTTGATTTCTATTATAATAGTCTTGGCTTCACCTAAATTGATATTTTATTCTGCGCGCATGTATATGGAAGTTTTCTTATCTGCTTTTTTTATTTTTACAATATTTCTACTTTTAAGATTTGTAGAGGCCAATAATAAATCTTACTTGATATTATTGTCTTTTTTTACTGCAATAAGTGCTATTATAAAACAGCAAGGGTTAGTAATCCTTTTCCCTGCAGTTTGTGCATTTCTTATTTTTTTATATTTGAAAAGTGGAGAAAATAAAATATTAAAGGGCCATATACTCATTTTTATTTTAATTTTTTTATTAATTACAATTGCCCCTTATTGGATACTATTTCATTCTGATGGTAAGATTATGCCAGGCATTGAAGAATTTAAAATTGGTAATTTTTCGAATAATTTAGGACAAAAACTGGCTAAATATGAAGTGCCCTCTGAAAAGTTGGAATTTAATAAAAAATGGGTTCAAAATATAAATGAATTCAATGAAAAGTATTATTTAAAAGGAAAGGAATTGGCAGAAGAGAAACATATATTGCCTTGGGAAATGCTAATTTCATGGGATAAGTTTGCTAAAATACATAGTTTATATATTACAAAGTTTGCAGACAGTTTTATTAGTTCTAGTCTGTCTTTCATTATGACTATTCTAATCCTACTTGGTATTTTTTTGTTTATTTATCATTTATTTTGTAGTAATTATATCTTTAAATCTAAAAATGGTGAATTACAATTCTCTTTTTTGATATTTTTTGTTTTTTTTAATTTAATAAATTATATGCTTTTTTTGCGCAATACTGATCAAATGAGATATCACATGTTTATTCCTATACTCTTAGTGATATTTATTATAACCAGTTTATATTATTTAATTTGTGGTCTGATTAATTTGTTCAGTTTTAAATTTAAATTGGTTATATGCCCATTAATAATACTCATATTGATTACCTCACTTATTAGTGTAACTGCAAAAGATATAAATTTAAATAAAAAATGGTATCGGTCCCAAATATACTCTCCAAGTCATGGTGGAGTCTATTCCGTGATTGAAGCTGGTAAGTGGTTAAATGAGAATACTAAAAAAAACGAGATTATGTGGCAAACATGCGGAAATGAATTAGAATACTACTCGGATAGAGAAGTTATTGGAGAACCTTGGATTTATTTTCTAAATGAAACAGATTTAAAAAGCGTATTTAAAGATTCAAATGTAAAAATGATTATCCTTTTTGATAGTCAAATTGTAAATGATGAAAATTGGAGAAACTTATGTTGGTTACCAAAATCTTTTTCAGATAAAATTAAAAAAAACTATAAACAAATTTATGTAACATCATTTGATGATATTAGAGTCTATGAAGTATAAAATTAAATATTTTAAGAACATAAGCAAAACTTCTTTTTTTGCCATTTTAATACTTTTATTAATCTACTTTATTAAAAATAGTTTAAACGATTTTAAATCTATTCAATTTATATCTCCATCTTTAATTGTATTATTTACTTTTTTATATATTTTTAATTATTTTTTAATAGGTGTAATAACTAGAATTCTACTAGGACCATTAAATGTAAACCTATCAACTAAAGAATCATTTGCCATCTCGATCGTTACCGGTTTCTACAATATAATTACACCATTCAGAGGAGGAATAGCAGCAAGAGCATTTTATTTAAAAAAGAAACATAACTTTCCATATAATGATTTTTTAGCTAGTTTATGGGCAAGTTATATTTTAATTTTTTTAGTTGCAAGCTTTTTAGGTATTTTAAGTACAATCTTAATTTATTTTACAGATCAAGTTTTCAGTTGGATTTTGTTTTCAATTTTCAGTATTTTTCTTTTAGTTTTACTTTTCATTATAATTTTTTCACCACAATTAAAAGAAAGAAATAATAAATTTTTGAATAAATTCATAAAAGTTGTTAATGGATGGCATTTAATAAAAAACAATAAAAAAGTTATTTTTTCAATTATTATATTATCCGTAATTCAATTAGCAATATCTGCATTAATGCTATTTTTACAATTTAAAGTTTTTGGTATTGAAGTTTCTTATATAAAATCTTTATTTTTAACATCTATAAGCTCATTAGGGATTATAATTTCAATTACACCTGCAAATTTAGGCATTCAAGAGGCAATAACTGTCTTTTCGGCTTTAACTATAGGAATAACTCCTGCCCAAAGCTTAAGTGCTGCACTATTAGGAAGAGCCATTAGCTTAATAGTATTATTCATCCTAGGTCCTATTTTCTCTTATTTATTGATAAAGAAATCAAAATTATTTTATTAAATTTAAGAATTCACTAGGTTTTAATATTTTTATATCTCTAAATTCAATCATATTTAAAATATGTTTGTCATAAGAAACAATAAAATCTACTTTTCCGTCAAAGCCAGCTTCCAAAATTATATTATCTTTTGGGTGTTCCTTAATTAATTCAAATTTACTTTTAGTTTCTATTAAAGTAGATAATGATAAAACTGTTCTAATTAAATCTTCAATTTTCTGTTTTTTGTTCTCAATAAACTTTTGAAATTTTTCCTCTTTATTTAAGATTTCTACAATTTCTGATAGAATCTCTTTAGTTATCATAATTTCTATTTTTTTGTCTAAAATATTTTTAATTAATTTATTTGCTTCACCTTTCCAAAATATAGCAGATAGCCATATGTTCGTGTCAAGAACAATTTTCATTTTAATTAAATTTAGATTTTTCAATAACCCTATCTAAATCATTTTTTGTAAACCCTGACTTTTTAGCTGCTTTTCTAAAAGGCTTTGTTACTTCTTCCCAACTTTTTATTTTTGGTAATTCAAGTTTTTTTAAACAAATAGTGTCATTGCTATCTAAAACTATCAGTAAATTTCCTTCTTCCAGATTCATTTTTTCTCTTATTTCAGAAGGAATTACAACCTGTCCCTTTGAACTTATTTTTATTATATTTACCATGTAAGAATGTAAGATTTATTTATATATAAAACTTTCTATTCCAACTTGCTTACTTAATGAATTAGAGTTTTCAAGCACAGAGATTATTCACGGATTTTAAGATAGGGAATACAATATTTCTCATATTATTCATCCTAGATTAGAAAAATATATAAATAAGTAATCCTAGGGGATTACCATGAAAACGATCACTATAAAATTGCCTGAAGAGGAAGTTAAGGAATTAGAAGAGTTTGTTAGAAAAAGAAATTATCCTTCTAAATCTGAGTTTATCAGGCATCTAATTATGGAAAGATTAGATAGAACCAAAAAAGAAAAGATTGGATGGTTGGTTTTGGCTGAGAAATCTATGAGTAAAATTTGGGATAATAAGAAGGATGAAGAGACTTGGAGCAAATATTTATGATAGAACAGGGAACTCTTTTATTAGTCCCATTCCCATTTTCTAATCAAACGGGTAAAAAAGTTAGACCTGTTATTGTTATTAGTAATAATGAATTTAATAAAAATTCAGAAGATATATTGGTTGTTGGAGTAACATCTAATATGTCAAAAGATAAATATACCATAGATTTAACAAACAAAGACTTAGAAGAAGGTAAACTCTTAATTCCTTGCTATATCAAGGTTGAAAATATTCTAAGAATAGATAAAGAACTTATTATAAAAAAGATTGGTAAAATAAAGCAAAGTATTTTAAATAATGTTGTTTCTAAAATATCTGAAATAATAAAGCAAGATTGAAAAATAAAGTTATTTCAATTGGAGACTATATAAAATTTAAACATATATTTTTATATAAACTATTATAAAATCATTCTTTTATGAAAGAAATAATGAAGAATAGTTTTTATCAATTATTAATAGTTTACACAATTTTAATAGCAATAGCATCGTTTGGGTTTATTTCGAGATTCACTTTACATTTTGAAATTTTTGCATTAATATTGGGAATATTGGGATTATTTATTATAGACAAATATGATGGGAATATAAATAAAATATTTATTTTTCTGGCTTTGTTAATAATTTTTATTTTTAGATTAATTCCTTATCTAAATAATAATATTCCATTGGGTTATGATGCTGGTTTATACAAATATGGAATAGAACATGGCTTAGAAAATTTAGATCAGTGGATACTCAAAGGAATGGAACCCGGATTTCTTTATTTAATGAAATTATTTACATTTTTACCAACAGATTTTATTTTAATTTGGTTATTTATTTTTTTTAATTTTATTTTAGGAATAGCGATCTATTTTTTTGCATCACATTTCAATAAAAACATCGGAATAATGGCTTTATTTATATATTCTGTTTCTGTTGTACAATACAAAGTATTTACTTTTATGTATTACAAGAATATTATAGGATTAATTTTAATGTTATTTTCTTTGCATTTTTTATTTAAATATGAAAAAGATAAGAAAGGATTTTATTTAATCTTATTTATTGTATTAGGTGGAATTTTAGGAGGTATTCATAGGCCCACATTTTACATTTTTGGAATAAGTTATTTTATTTATAGTTTGATAAAATTAAGAAAAGAGTATTTTATATCAGGATTTTTTATATTATTAATTGCCTCAAGCTTTTATTTAGGGAAATTCAGATCTGCAATAACAAGTTTATTTAAGCCAGTCTTAGAGGGATTTATAGAGCCAGGCCAAAATCCTGGAACATTTATTAGCTTTACAACATATCAATTTGCCACATTAGCGTATTTGCCATTTGCCATTCTTGGATTTTTTTATTTAATTAAGAAAAAACAGTTTAATTTTTTGTTTTTATGGACTTTGATAAATGCAATAATAGTTTATTTCCAATTTTTCTTTTTTAACAGGTTTATTATACATTTGGATGTTGCTTTAATAATTTTAGCTGCATTGGGATTTTCATTGTTAATTCAAAATAAAAAATATTTAGGTATAACTATATTTACAATAATGATTATATCTTCTGGCATTATGACATATAAAGAATCAAGGATTATTGAAAGTTCTGTAACTATAGAACAAATAGAATTAATTAAGGAATTTAACAATGTTGAAGATGATGCTTATGTAATTTCTTTATCAAATAAATATGCTCCTTTTGTTTTAGCATATTCTGGAAGAAAAACCATCGCTCCTGGATTGTTTGATTATGATAAATGGGATGAGACCCAATGGGAAATATTCTGGGAAACTAAAGATAAAGATGAAACTAAGAAACTTTTATCTTTTTATGATAAACCTATATATTTATTTGCTGATAAAGAATTTAATAATCCTTGTTTTTCTTTGTATAAGGAAAAAGATGTTAATAAGATTTACAAATATGAATGTTAATTAATTTAAGATAATTGTGCTAATTTCTAAACCAATTCCTACATTTCTATTGTTTTATCTATAAGTGTGTCAACAAAGCTTTCTTTGTAGATGATTAGTACTTCCATAATTTTTTCTTTATTATAGACTAGTTTATAGACAGTTTTGTTTTCAATACTAGTTTTTATCACAACTTCTTTTTTGATTAAGCCATTTATGATAATTATTCATTTGATCTTAAAATCAAATAATAATGAGAAATAATAACCATCAAAATCAAAATGCACATTTTTGCTGTTATTATCAGTTAAATTATAACCTGCTGAGAAAAAAAAGTCGAAATTATTGTTTAGTTGGTAAGTTAAAGTAATTCCAGCGTTTAAACCATAACCCAGGATAGAATCATCAAGTCTTTTTTTAATAAAACTAAAATTACCTTCTAGTTCAGTATCTGCATGAAAAATTTCTGTTCCAAGATCAAGACTAAGATTTCTTGAAAATGGAAAATAATTAATGCCTGAACCAAAAGACTGCATATTCCCTTCTATTGATCCATTGATAAATAAGGGATGTGCATCTAAACTGCCATATGTAATATCGAATCTTGTGTAAAAATCAAGATTTTCATTTATTTTATTATTACTTTGAATTCTTGCACAGGGGATATTTTTTTCTACTTTGAATGGACCATAACTAATTTTTGCTTTTCTAATAACTACTCCAGATTTGAGATCTTGTATAGAAGAACATCCTGAAAATAGTAAAATTAATGCTAATAATCCTTCTTTGATTTTAAGCATATTAAAAATGTTTATGTTCTGCTAACTCTGGTACTAATTCTATTTGGGTTTTTTGCACCAATTTTTCTAAGCTTTCAATTGTTTTTTTAAAAATATTTTTTATTGGTGGTAAATAGTCTGCCCTCATTACATAAAATGAACTTCCATGTGATATGAAACCTACACTCAATGTGTAATCAAAAACTGCATCATCTTTTATAAAATAACCATTATTATGATTTCCGTGTGCTATAAAAATAGAGAGTGCATAAAATGGAATACTAACAAAACTAGCGAGATATTTATAATCTTCAACTCTACCATCTAGAGAACTTTTTTCTAAAGCGTTAATTTCTCTAGACTCAATATTTATATTTTCTTTTTTCCAAAATTTATTAAGATAATAAAAAACAGGAACTCCTAGCATTGGTATAATTGGTATCGAATTAACCATCCCTAAAGAAACTAGTATGGTAGATAGATCAAGCAAGTTATTAGCTAAATCTGCTTTAGTTTTTCCAGTTGTCCAATTATATATTTTAACTGCCTTATTTGCACCATACATTATTATATCATCTAGAGTTTTATAAGCTAAAATCAAAGGATTTTTCATGTTTATGCTTTATATAATTAGTAAAATTTTTAATGGTTTGTAAATTTATTTTAAAATATATATTATATTATATATTTTATAAATTTATCTATTATGTTTAAAAAGTATTATATTGTATTAAATACAAAGCATTAAGTTATGAAAAAAATATTGTTGTTTAAGATGTTTATTATTTTGTTAGTAATTATACTAATAGGATTTTTACTTTTCCAAAATTTTCAACCTACTGGTGCTGTTGTTTTAGATGTGAAAGAAAGCGATTCTCTTGAATTAACCCCCAAGGAAAGGGTAGTAGAGATAAATTCTGTAACAGAATTAGTAAATAATCTGGTTTATTTTAACTCAATAGTACCTCAAAGAACAAAAGAAGCTAAAGTAAGAGTATGGTTTAAAGATAATTTTCCTGAATTAAGTACTTTTAGCATAGGGGCTAGAAATAAAAAAGAGTGGTCATATAAATACAAAAAGGTATTTGAAAAAACTTATGATAATGCTTATACACCAGAGAATTTACCTGAAATTGCATTTGGTTCTTTAGTTTATAATCCATTTAAATTAGCTTTGGATAGAGAATCTAAATTGAAATTGAATGAATCAAATATAGTAATAAAAAATGCATTAAGAGGCGGGCATATTATTTATACTTATTTAAATAAATCTTTGGTATTTGAAATTGAAAAAAAGGATATTAATTGGTATGATAATGAGGATGAATTAAAGGTTAAATTGTATAAGAACAATGATCTTTTGAATGCTGTTGTTATAAGAGATGATGGTATAACTACGGTAAATAAAACAATGCAAAAATTACAAGAAGGAATTTTGACTTATGAAAATATTCAAGAGGGCGTTTATAGGATTGAACTTGATAACAATGCAGATATGATAATACCCAAGATTAAAACTAATACTAATAAAATTGTTTTTACTAAGTTATATTTGGCTGATAACCCCATTTATAATATTCAAAAAAATAATATAACAATTTATTCTTACCTTAGTGACGGGATTTTAAAATTTTTAACATATCACAATGCAGGATTTCAAAAAATAAAGATTGATAATACTGAATTTAACCTTGATGAGAAAAATAAAACAATTATTTTAAAATTAGATAAAGGATTTCATAGAATATATTTAGAAAAGGGTGACGTGATTATTTCTGGCAATGAAGGAAGTTATTTTACTTTTAGCGAAAATAATTATTTCCATCCTTATTTATTTTATGAAACTAAAGATCCTAAGATGGCAGATTATATTATTTTGGATAAATTGCCTAAGAATGATGTTGAAGATGATGGTGATTGGTTAAAGGCAGAAGTTGTTTTTGATTTGAATGAAACTTACATAAATGATAAAGGAGAATTGAGTTTTATTTTCAATACACCGCATCTTGGAAAGAATGAAACTAAAAATTATACTATACCTATAAAGAAAATAGAAATCGAGTATTATCAAGAACCTCTTATAGAGTTAGAGTAAATGAAAGAATCAATAAAAGAATTAATAAACTATGTGTTTCAAGTTCTGCTAGTAACTTATTTATTATTATTACTTTTAGAAGAGTTGAGAAATGGATTTGTGACGAAATTCTTAAATTTGAATTATGTTCTTATCTTAGTAATCATTTTAGGAGTTTTAACTGTTATATTTCCATATGAAAAAAAACATTTGAAAAGAAAAATAATACCACTAGATTATTTTTTTATTGCATTTTTAGGCATTATCGGAGGGGGAATTATTTTTTATAAAACAAAAGAATTAAAATGGCTATCTTATGTAATTAGTGTAATTGGTGGGTTGTTGATAGTTTTATTAAGCATATTAGTGCTTGAGGAAGATGAAATTAAATAATAATATAAAATATTTAATATATTTTGTTGGTTTACTTATTTTAGTTAGTTTATTATTAGGCATTAAGCTTAAATTAATAGAAAGTTTTAGAATTGTATTTGGAAGTTTTTTTGTTCTTTTTCTTCCTGGATATGTTATGAGCTTTATTTTCTTTAAAGAGCTTGAAATAATTGAAAGGATTGCATTAAGTTTTGCCTTATCTATTGCTGTAGTTCCTTTAGCTATGTTTTACTTAAATCTTATTGGAATAAGAATAAATTTTACTAATTCTGTTATAGTTATTTCATGCATTATATTAACATCGTTAATAATTTTGTATATAGGGGGCATTAAAAGTAAAACAAAAGCTTAAAATGCTTGTTTAGAATATTAATTTGATATTTCTATTTTACAATTTGTAGAAAGTGGTAGTAGCATAGTTTTATATATTTTATAGATTTATAATTTATTCCCTAAAAGTCTATTAAGCAAAAAAGAGGAGAAATGGTAAATAAAAAAGGATTGGCTAGTATACTGATTACTGTTTTGTCAGTTATCATTCTTATTATTGTTGGCCCTGCAGAAGCTATTAACATAAGTGCTGATACCGATAAAAGAAATTATGAGACTGATGAAGAGATAAAATTTGAAGTTTCTGTTGAGGCTAATGTTAATGAAGATTTTGAAACTTTAACTTTGATTTTGAATGGAGACGAAGTATGTACATTTGATAAAGATGGTAATATTATTGATGGATGTAACAATATGGCTATTGAATTAGATGACAAATTTGGGTATCCTGATATTAAATTTGATTATTTAATAACATTAAAAAATCCTGAAGAAGGAAGGTATGAGGGTTTTGTTAGGGTAAATGAAGCCAATATATTATCTAAGCTAATTAATTTTATTGTAAATGAAAAACCAAGACCATTTGTTGGAAGACATGTTGATGTTCATGGAATTGATGGCGATATAATAAATATACTCAAGGAAACGGGATTTGGTAATCAGAAGACTTCTTTTCAGATGGCTATGAGAGAAGTTTTAGATTCTGGTGTTGTTAATGGTGCTGGGAACGTTAACTTGAATTTAGTAGGTAAAAAATCAGATAGTACTAGGGTAGAGTTGCATTTAAGAGCAGATCCTATAAAAATAGAGGTATTCACAAATGATAGAATAAAGATTAAGGGGCCTGCTAAAATAGAGTACCATAGGACTAAGAGGGGTATTTGGGGTAATGGTGAATGGGTGGGAAGAGAAGACCCTATAAGGATAGTAAGAGATTTAAGTAGTGTTATTGTCGATATAGATTTAGAAAATGAGAAAATAGACATCAAGAGCAATGCAGAAGAGAAGTTTGAAATACAAGATATAGATATTACCGTATTAAAGATTCGTGGGGGCATACTACCTTAGGTTAATAATCTCACATAGTTTTTTCGTTTATCGACGGAAATCCATTTCGCATATTTTTGTTAAATTTAGAGCATTTTCCTTAGAAATTATTGGTTGAACGCTCCCCGCATTTTCCTAAATTTAATTGCAAGAACCATACTTATTTTTTATATTTGGTAGGAATAATAGACAACACATATCTTTTAATTTCATCCCTAATCATTCTAATGCTATTAATATCTATTTTGTATGGGTCTCTAATATTTCAAAAGATTATTTTGTTAGGGTCAATAAGAAAATTTGGACATAGTTCTTTTTTACAAAGGATATAAATTTTCTTAGAATTTTTAACCATTTCAATATCGACTATCTTTACTTTATTTTTTGATACATCAATACCTTCTTCTTTCATTACGTTTATTATCTCTAAACTAGGTTTAGAATATCTTATTGGTGTTGTTGGGTCTGTTCCAGCACTAATTGCTTTATAGGATTTTGTAAGATAGTTATAATAGGCTTCAGCCATTTGACTCCTGCCAACATTACCAGAACATACAAATAAAATTTTCTCCATTTTCACTCAAGCAGCCATTTCCATAAAGGAATAAACTTAATCTTTTCTCCATTAAATTTATCTTCTGTTTCGTAATCCCAAGTTATAACTATAAGGTTCTTACACCTTAATTCTTTACTAGCTTTTAGCAAAGCATTAATTTCTCTTTCTCTTATCTCTTCTTTTGAATTTAAGTAACTAACTTGAATTAAACTTTCTATTTTTTTATCTCTTTTTAAAACAAAATCAACTTCATTTTGTTGGTAATCTTTCCAATAATAAACTTCGAATGAGTTCTCCTTTGCTTTTCTTCTTTGCAATTCAAGAGCAACTTCATTTTCTATAACTTTTCCTTTGTTTTCAGAAAATTTGAATCCTATTGAGTTCATTAATCCAGAATCAATACAATAAACTTTTTTAGGTGCTATAAATTGCTGTTTTAACTTAAAATCAAATCTTTCTAATTTGAATATCAAAAAAGTATTTTCAAAATAAGAAATCCAATTGGATATGGTAGACACATGTTTAATATTAAAGATTCTTGCTAATTTACTATAAGTTATTTCCTCTGAAGAATTTGTTATTAGATACTTAGCAAGTTTCTTTATTTCTTCTTTTTTTGTT
>CAZPBI010000009.1:0-872 GCA_964584825.1 Candidatus Woesearchaeota archaeon | reverse complement strand
TATATCTTAATAAAATATCTTTTGTGAGTATATCTTTATAAATCCTTAAAATCATTCCCTTCCCAAATTTGTATGCTTCTGGAAATCCCCCTATTTCAAGGTATTCTTGCAAAGTCTTCATAATCTCTGCTTTTTCTTTGGTAGTATATACTTTATTTTCTTTAACTTCTTTTAATTTAAGAAATTCTTTAAATGAAAAAGGAAATAATATTATATCTAAATATCTCCCAGTTAAATGAGTTGATAATTCTCCGGACAATAATTTTGAATTGCTTCCAGTTAGAATTACTTTTTTTGTCCTTCTTAATCGGTTTACAAATAGCTCCCAATTATCAACATTTTGAATTTCGTCTAAAATTATGTAATCTATGTCTTCATAAAGTTCGTAGAATGATTCTAAGATTTTATCTAAATCCTCAGTTTTTAACCCTGCTAATCTTTCATCATCAAAGTTAATGTATGCAAATTTGTGAGGTTTTGCCAAAAGATAAGAAAAAATAGACTTTCCACATCTTCTTATCCCAAGAATTGCTAATATGTTAGGATATTTTAATGATTCTTTACTTTTATTTAGCCCTATTCTTTCTATTATTTTTTCTTCTCTTTCTATTTTCTCAAGTTCTTCTCTTTGTTCTTTAATTATACTTTTAAAGTCCATGTTATAGCAATAGAAAGCTTATTTATAAAGCTTTCTATTGCTATTAGTAAGCTTTATGGTTAACTGCTTCCGTAAAGTTGTGTAATAAAACTTATCATACTTTTTGTATCAAATAAGAAGATTTCATCTCCTCTGAAGGTTCAACTATTTCAACTGCAGTTCCCAAAGGTTCAATAAAACTAGCTTCATTAAAACCAACATCTAGCGGAAGTTT
>CAZPBI010000008.1:6324-22166 GCA_964584825.1 Candidatus Woesearchaeota archaeon | reverse complement strand
AGAAAGCCTGAGGCCCAGGTTCGAATATAAGGGTAACATTATCACCTATTAGAACCCTTAACGAAAGTCCTGGCGGGGCTAACTTAGTAAAGCTTATAAATAAAATTTTTAATACTGAGCACGTTAATATTCTAAAAATGGCTAGGATGCATTCGAGAAAGAAAGGAAAGTCAGGTAGTAAGAGGCCTATTGAAAGAGAAATTAAGAAGTGGAATATTCATTCTAGGAAAGAATTGGAACAATTGGTAGTGAAATTAGCTAAAATAGGAAAAAAGGAAGCACAAATTGGATTAGTATTAAGGGATAATTACGGAATTCCAGATGTTAAAGCCATAACTGGGAGGAAAATTTTAAGAATATTAAAGGAAAATAATTTGCAAGGAAAAATTCCAAGCGATTTACAATTTTTGATTAAAAAAGATATAAGATTAGTGAAACATGTTGAGACGCATAAGAAGGATATGACTGTGAAAAGAGGGCAGCAGTTAACATTAAGTAAAATTAATAGACTAGCAAAATACTATAAAGATATCGGAGTGTTACCAGTAGATTGGGCATATGATAGAAGTAAAGCTAAGTTACTGATAGAATAATATTAAAATGGATACTTTTTTTAGAGCAACTAAAGAACTAGTTAATAAATTTGATCAATTAAGAAATAATACTATAAAATTGATAAGTCACTTAGATGCAGACGGATTAAGCTGTAGTGCGATTATGATTAAAGCATTGTATAGGGAGAATATAAAATTTTCTTTAAGTACAGTGAGACAGTTGGATGATTTTATATTAGATGAAATAAAAAGGGAGCATTATCCTGTTGTTTTTTTTCTCGATTTAGGTAGTGGTGTTTTAAGTAAAATAGAGAAAATATTAGATAATAAGGAGATTTTTGTGTTGGATCATCATAGCATAGAAGATTATAAAATAAAGAGGGTGCATTTGTTAAATCCTATGTTATATGGTATAGACGGAAACACAGATATTTCTGGTGCCGGCGTATGCTATTTTTTTGCTAAAGCATTAAATTATGATAATATGGATTTAGCACATATTGCTATTTTGGGAGCTATAGGGGATGTACAAGAAAATAAGGGGTTTAGTTCAGAGTTAAATAATTTTATTTTAGAAGATGCTATAAATATGGGTAAGATTGAAGTGAAGATTGGATTAAGAATGTTCGGAATGCAAACAAGATCTGTTAATAAAATTTTAGAGTATACTACAGACCCTTATATTCCCGGAGTTACAGGTAATGAGGAGGGCGCTAAGAAATTTATTGACGAACTCGGAATAGACGCAAAAATAGATGGTAAATACAAAAAATTAGTACAACTAAGTTTCGAGGACCTTAAGAAATTAGTTACTGGTATTATTTTGAGAAGATTGGGGAGTGAGGAAAAACCAGATGATGTTTTAGGTAAAATCTATTTGTTAAAGGAAGAAGATGATGAGAGCCCTATGAAGGATGCAAAGGAGTTTAGTACTTTATTAAATGCTTGTGGTAGACTACAGAAGCCAAGTTTAGGAATAGCATGCTGTTTAAATGATTCTGAATTAAAAAGGGAGGCCATTGCTTTATTATCTGAATATAGGAGAGAGATTATAAATGCATTAAATTGGTTCCATGCAAATAAGGAGAATGTTGTTAGAGGAGAGAAATTTGTAATTATTAATGCTGGTATAAACGTCAAGGATACTATAATAGGAACTTTAGCTAGTATAATCTCTAAAAGCAATATATACAGTGAGAATACAATCATAATCTCTATGGCTTATACACTAGATGGTCAAATAAAAGTAAGTATAAGAAGCGTTAAGAATAAAGATATTAACTTAAAGGATGTAATTGGTAAGATAATAGAAAAAGTCGGTGGCATATGCGGCGGGCATAAATCCGCAGCAGGAGCTTTAATAAGCCAAGATAAAGAAGAAGAGTTTATCAAAGTTTCTTCTGAAATTCTTAACGAAATTAAAATAGAAAGTTTTAATGGAGGTTAATTTTTAAGGTTTTAAATGGGAGATATAACTAAAAAAGGAAAGAAAAGATGGGTTAAGATAATCGGATCAGAATTTAATAATATGGTTATTGGTGAGAGTTATATTGTTGACCCTGAAAAATTAATTGGTAAAACTCTTAAATTAAATTTAGGTGCTTTAATAGGGGATAGTAAAAAATTTAATATTAATTTAGGGTTTAAGATAAAAGAAATTAAGGGTGCTGATGCTTATGCGGTTGTAGTTTCTTATGAAATACTCCAGGCACATGTTAAAAGATTAGTTAGGGTAGGTCAAGACAAAATAGAGGATTCTTTTGTTGCCGAGAGTAAGGATAAATTAAAAGTTTGTGTTAAGCCTGTTGCTTTAACAAAAGCCAAAGCAAAGAATTCTATATTAACTAAAATAAGAAAGGATGCTAGAGAACGTATTACGCATATATTTGCTAATAATAATTTTAAAGAGGTATTGAATGAGATTATTAATGGACAACTACAGAAAAATTTGAGGCAAGAATTTAAGAAAATATATCCTTTATCTACTTTTGAGATTAGGAAATTAGAAGTTGTGAAATAGCTTTTTTATATGGTATTATGGTAAGAATCTTTTTGGAAAATATTGGTAGTATAGACTTTTGACTAAACTGGGTTAAAAAATCTCTTGACAAGGCTAAGAAAAAAGTTGCAAAACTGAATTTATGGTGATTATGCTCAGCTCAAGAAGGATAAATTTTTGAGTTATTTATTAATATCAACAATTGTTTATAATTTGTTTTGATAAATACGATGAAAAAAGATGGAGAATTTTTCTTGGAAAAGAGAAATAGGCTGAGGGAGTTTGATGAAAAAATAGTAGATTCGAGAGGCATATTATTAAGTAATAATTGTTGTATCAGCCGAAATTAAAAAATTTTATAAACAATTAGATGATAAGATAATTACAGAAATTACTCAAGCCACCGTAGCTCAGGCTTTTAGACGTTTAGTTTGAAGGAGCAATGGTAGAGCAATTGCCTTGTAAGCAATAGGTCGGGGGTTCAAATCCCTTCGGTGGCTGATAATATTTATATATACCTAGAAAATTATAAAAACATGAAATTTTCCAAAATGTTGATTATTTTTATAACTATTTTATTAATTACATCTATTGTATACGCTGCAGGAGGTGGCGGAAGAAAAGTAACTGTAGTTGAAAAAACTACCAGTTGTGAAGATAAACAAACAGTTAAAGAGAGAGTTAAATGCAGATTAGAAACAGGAGCAGAATCTGGAACTATAGAGGCATGTAAAGGATTAAATAACGAATGTGTAACTTTACATAAAAGAGCATATTCTTGTTATGATAAAAAAGGTGTTGATGAGGATCGTTGTTTAAAGGAAAAATCGAGATTTACTTATAAAAGCGTGAAAAAAGAAGCAAGTGTTAATTCTATTAATGTAAGAGGTTATTTAGTATTGTTGTTTTATGATTTACAACAAAGAGTTGAAGAAGCATATGATAATAAAAGAATAACTGCTGAAGATGCTTCTGAGTTGGTAAGTAGAATAGTTGAAATAAAACAAGATATATTAACGAATAAACCGAAATCCATAGTTAAACCTGCAATCGATTCTTTTAAGCTTAAGTGGAAGGAGAAAATGAAATGAATAGGATATTGGTTTTTGTTATATTACTTGTTTTTTTAGTAGGATGTACACCAAAAATTAAAGAAGAAACTAAACAAGTGGAAAAAGTAAATAAGCTAGAGAAAGAAGAACCAAAAAATGAGACTATAGAGGATGATGAATTTAGTAATTTAAATTCTGACGATGATGTTTTTGATGCCATTGATGAAACTTTAGATTATATATAATTCTAAATTTGAAAATGAAAATAGGAAATATTAATGTAAGAAGCAGAGTATTTTTAGCGCCTATGGTGGATGTTACAGATTTGCCTTATAGGCTATTGTGTAAAAAATATAGTGCAGGAATGGTTTATACAGAGATGATAGTTGCCAATAGTATAGTTAGTAATTCTAAAATTGCATTAGAGAATGTTAAAACTTGTGAAGAAGAAAGACCAGTAGGAATTCAATTAGCTGGAAATGATAAAGAAATAATATTAAAGGCAGCTGAAAGATTAAAATCTGATTTAATAGATTTGAATTTTGGATGTCCATCCCATAAAGTTACAGGGAGCAATATGTGTAGTGCTTTATTGGACGAACCTAAAAAAATTGGTGAAATTACTAAATATGTAGTTAATAATTTAAGTAAACCTGTTAGTGCAAAAATAAGATTAGGGAATAAGAAAAGAAATTATTTAGATGTTGCTAAAGAACTTGAGGAGAATGGTGCTAGTGCTATTTGTTTACATGCGAGGACAGCTGTTTATAGTTATGGTGTTAAAGCTGATTGGAAGGCTGTCGAGGAACTTAAGAAACGACTAGATATTCCTTTAATCGGTAATGGAGATGTTGCGGATGGGAGAAGTGCTAAAGAATTATTAGATAAAATCGATTTTGTAATGGTTGCAAGGGCTGCTATAGGAGATCCTTTTATTTTTGATAGGATTAATAGATATTTAAAAGATAGAGAAGTGATTGAAATGCCGGATCTAGAAAAAAAGTATAAAACTTTTTTGGAATATGTTGATTTATGTAAGAAGTATGAGATGCATGGTTTTTCGAGATTAAGAAGAATGAGTTTGGCATTTGCTAAGAACGTTAAAAATAGTAGCAAATTAAAGAATGAATTGAATTATTGTAAGAATTTGGATGAAATTAAGGTTAGATTTGAGAAATTTATTTAAGTTTTTTTAATACAAACACTAAATTTTTTCCTAGTATATTTGATTCAATAATCTCAAACTTTGTTTTATTTATTAATTTTTTTAATTCAAAGTAATCAAATAAATGGTAGAATCTTAGAAATTCTTTTTTGTTTTTTTTCCATGGAATTAATATGTCTTTAGGTTTTAATATAAATTTTAATTGTAGTTTATTCCAAACTGTCAATAAAGTTAATCTATTTGGTTTTAGTATTCTATAGGATTCATTTAATGATTCTATTATTTTGGCTTCTGAATTTAGGTGGTGCAAAGATGATATATAGAGTATGTAATCAAAATAATTATCATGATAAGGCAGTTTGGTTATTTCCGCCTCTTTGAGATACAATTTTATGTTATTCTTATGAGCTAATTTTTTTGATTGTTCTAACATTTTTTCAGAAAAGTCGACACCATGGCATTCAAAACCCAATTTTGCAAATGGTATTAAGTTTCTTGAATTACCACATCCTATTTCTAGTATTTTTCCCTTATTTGGTTTATATCTTTCTATAAAATCGTAAACTGGGCGGAACTTTATTTGTTTGAAATTATGCCATTGTTCTGCTATCGAATTCCAGACTTGTTTTTGATTCATGAAAATAAGAATATTTTTAAAACTTAAATACCTAGTTGTTTCTATGGGCCTGTAGTCTAGGAGCTTTTCTTGGAAGAAAACCTTGAAAAAATAAGCTGGACAACGGTTATGACACTACCTTGGAATATTTAGCTATGGCTATTATTGGGTACACGTGGTAGAGGCCGTAGGTTCAAATCCTACCGGGCCCATTCTTATTTGTGCATTGTTCTTGCTATATTTATTTTTTTCTTACTAACTTACTAAGTAAGTAACTTAATAAGAAACATTTAAATATTACATTAAGAATGGATTTTAGTGAAAAGAAGGTGAAAAAGTACTTACTTCTTATAGAGGATGAAAAACTTTGGGAGAGATTCAAGACTTTAATTTCTAAGGACATTAATACTGAAATTATTGATTTAATAAAAAAGAAGGTGAATGAAAAAAAATGAATGAATCCTTTTTAGAAAAAAGCATTTATGGAAAAAGTATTTACATAAGAGGCAAAAGGGGACAGATAACTACATTTGTAATTATAGGAATATTAGTTGTTGTAATGGCAGTTGGAACTTATTATTTTAGAGATATAATAATTCCTAGAGGTTTAAGTCCTAAAGATATTCAAGTGCCAGAGCAAGCTGAAAGTGTTAAACTTTATGTTGAAAGCTGCTTTGATAAATCTTTACGGGATGCTGTTAATTTAATTGGAAGTCAAGGAGGATATATTGAATTACCTGGAGATGTGATAAACGTTGGCGAATTTACTAATCGTCTTAAATTATTTGGGAATAATGAGGTGATTTATTGGTATTATAAAGCAGATAATAATGTAGATTATATACAAGTTCCAAATATTAAATCGATGGAGAATGAAATTTCAAATTATATAGAAAATAATTTGGTGAAATGTTTGGGTGTTTTTAATGAATATGACGGATTTCAGATTAAAAAAGGGAGAATTAAGACAGAAACTGATATTTCTAATGCAAGGGTTGTTTCAAAAATAACTTTTCCTTTAGAAATAAAAAAAGGAGATTTTGAGTTTAAATTTTCAGAATTTTATAGCAGCTTGGATGTTCCTTTAGGTGATTTGTATAGTGTTGCTAAGAGAATTTTTGATATGGAAGAAGATGATTTATTTTTTGAGAAAAAGACTTTAGATATTATGAGTTTTTATGAACAAATTCCTTTACTAGGTGAAACAAATGATTGTGTGGCTCCTATCTGGGTAATAGAAAATGTTAGGTCTGATCTAAAAAGCATTTTGAGGGATAATATCCCTTTTTTTAGAGTAAGGGGAACTAATTATATTTTACAAGACAAAAGAAGAAATTTCTTTGAAATGGATGTTAGTATGGAAGATAAAAATGTTGATGCTAATTTTTTGTTTTCAACTTTGTGGCCATTTGAAATTAAGGTTTATCCTGAAAAAGATGGATTGTTGAAAGGTAAAAGTGTTACAGAAGCTTTAGGGAAAGCCAGAGGTATTGCAGAAAGTTTTGTTTGTTTAAGCACTTATGAGTTTTTATATGATATTAAATATCCTATTTTAGTAATTCTGAATAAGAATGATTATGGCTTTCAATTTGCAACTATGGTTGTTATCGACAGGAATAAGCCTAGGAAGAATGATGATGTATTTTTAACATTTGAAGGTTATGATCAAAGATTTTGTAATGGACAAACAGAGTTTATAGTAGATACTGTTGATACTAATTTTAATAACTTAGACCAGGTGGAAATTACTTACCAATGCATAAATCATAGGTGTAAAATAGGAAGAAGTGAGAATGGTGTTTGGAATGGTAAGGTTCCTTATTGTATAAATGGAAAATTTATAGGCGAGAAAGGAGGATATCATTCAGGGAAAACTGAGGTATCAACTAATGAGAGAGGAAGTACTTTTGTTGTTTTAGAGAAATTAAAGACTTTGGATGTAGAGGTTTTAGTTAATAGGGCAGGAAGCGGAAAATTTGAGGAAGGAGAAAAAGCACATATACAATTAGAAGAACAAGATAAGGATTATAGTACTTTTGTATTATATCCTGAACAAAAGAGAATAAATTTGATTCCTGGGAATTATAAAGTTAAGTTATTGTTAATAAAATCACAACCAGGATTTAAGATTGATGAAAAAGAAGTAACAGAATGTTTTGAAGTTCCAAGAGGAGCAATAGGCGGAGTTTTAGGTTTGACAGAGGAAAAATGTCAGACTATAACTATTCCCGGAGTTACTGTAGATCAATTAGTTACTGGAACTGAGGAGTTTTCATTTTTTGTTACAGAAGAGGATTTGACGAAGAATAAGATTGTGTTTTATGTTCCATACCATGGTATAATTAATGATGTTACTGAATTAAGCAAATTAACAAATCAAAAAACTGTGCTACCCGAGTTTAAATGAATAAAAAATTAGAAAGCTGGATATTTGTATATTTGATAATTAGTATTCCAATTACTTTAGCGCAAATTAGAGAACCCACAAAAGAACCAATAATTAAGGATGATGATAGTGGGAGAAGTTTTAATGAATCTATTGATGTTGGTGGCGGAGAAATAAATTTTGAATTTATAGGGCCAACATCAAGAAGGGATATAGATATTGATAAAAATTTAACTATAAGCGGAGAGGATACTTTTACTGGGGATTTTGTTATTAATGTTAATAGATATGAGCCTGTAGTTTTAACTACAAATTTAGTGGAAGAAACTAATGTGCCTGTTTATGCTTTTATTTCTGGTTATCCTATTGCTTTAGTGGAAGGTGTAAGTATTCCTAAGGTGAGTAGTATGAGTTTAAGCGTTATAGGTGGAGATACAAAATATATAGCTGGAGCTCCTAAATGGAATCCGCCTACTGTATTTACAGGAAATGATTTGGGTTATATTGTGACTAGAATAAAAAGGATTCCTGTAGAAGAGGAAGTTCCAAGAAGGATAGATGTTAAATTAAGGGCGAGAATAAGGTATGAGGGTGATGTAACTGCTCCAGTTTTTGGTGGTAAAGAGGTTAAAAGATTAAGAGAAAATAGAGATTTAGATATATTTAGAGATGGGGCTTTTATAGATCCTCAGTATGAGATATTTGGTGGTAGGGCATATGTAAGAGTTTCTAGGATTGAGGGTAATAGAGCCACTTTTAGTATTTATGGTGCAGATGGTGTTTTTATTAATAGTGTTTCTGCAAGTGTTGGACAGGAAACTCCAGCTGTTAATTTATTTCCAGAAACAGGATTTCAAGAAGATACTATAAGGATGAGGGTAGATAGAATAATTAAGGCTGATGTTCCTATTGCAGAATTCGAGATTAATGGAATAACATTCAGACATAATAAATATGATAAGTATAGTGTTGTTGATAGAACAAGGGCAAGTGCCGGAAGTGAAATTGATAAATATTTTTTATATGCTGATGAGGGTATTGGTGAAAGTGATTGGGTAGTCGAGGATATTTTTATTCCATTTAGAGATGATAAAAGTAGTAAATTTGTAGTTTTACAAAATATTAATAGTTTAAGTAGAATAATTTTGATGGAAAATAAAGAAGAAGAAAACATGAGAGAGTGGTATTTTAATTTCTATAAGATTATTGAGATAGAACAGGGAAGAAAAGATATGTTGATAAAAACTTTAAGAGGATCTGTTAATATTAAAGATGCCGAAATTAGTCAGGGTTTAAAAGATCAAGGAATTTATTCTACAAGGGCTGTGAAGTTCTTAATTAATAAATTAATTGTTGTAGATAATTCAGAAGAGGCTGAAAATAAAATAAATATGTTATTTGAGGAGTTTAAATCTAGTTTTAAAAATAATAGTGTATTTCCTATTTTAAGAAGAATATCACAAGGACAAGAAGGAAAGGCTATATTAAGAGTTGGAAATTCTGTTGATGGCTATGGAAAGGGGGATATTATAGTGAATGGTGTGGCTTGTGTTGGGACTGATAAAGTTGAAAAATTTTGTAGTGTTAGCAATTTAGGAAGTGGTTATGTAACTATAAGGTACTATGAAGGATTGGATGATAATGGTAATTGTAGAGCAAGGACTGCTAGTCTTAATTTGAATGCTGAATTTATAGATGAAAGAAGAGCAAGAATAGTAGGTAGAGAAGCTGGGCAAAGAGATATTCCTGAAACTACTAGAAGGGTTAGTGAAAATGATTTCTTGAATTCTGAATTTTGTGGTGAGGTAATTGAGTTATTAGATATAGAAAGTGATAATGAAGTTGAAGTAACAATATTAGCAGGGCCAAATATTGGTTTTAGTGAAGCTGTATTTGACTTGCATATTCCAATTGAAAAAAGATTGATAAAATTGGCTCCTGAAAAAATAGATGATAAGATAAATGCTACTAAAAAATTAATTGCTGATTTGGATAATATGATAGAGAAATTGGAGAAATTTGTAGGTGTTTGGGCTAAGGTTTGTTTAGGTGTAAGTGCTTGGTTTGTGTTAGAGGCATTTTTTGTAGGGATACCTAAATATAAACAAAGTCAAGGTGAAAAAAGAGCTAGTTATAATGCAAATTTTGATACTGGTAAGAAATTTTATGCTGAATATGACTATGGAAAAACGCGAGGTATAGGAGAGTCTGTAGTTGCAATAAATGATAGTGTATTTTATAGAATTAAAGATGGAAAACTTATTCCTGCTACTGATGAAAAAGGGAGATATTACAATTTAGATAAAGCATTTTATGATGATCAAGGTATAGCATATGAGTATGATCCTATTGAGAAGAAACTTGTACCTAAGAAAAAATTAGGTAGTGGTGAATTAAATACTGCAAGTGCTAGAAAATTAGGTGATGGAAGACAAGAGATAGCGTTTGGTACAGATAGTAGAATAGCTACAGCTAATTTGATTAGACAATTTTCTAATGCTCAATTTGCTAAAGATATCGAGGAGGATTTAAGGCCTTATGGAGAAAATGGATTTTATGTTGTATTTAGAGAAGGGGAATTTGTAAAGATTTGCCAGAAGAAAGGACAATATGTTGATGGTGGAGAAAGATATGGTGGGGATACTACTTATGATTCTTGTCCTTATTTTGCTCCTAAGAATGGCGGAACTGCTGAAGATAGAAATTTGTATGGGAGAATGGAAAATGAATTTAGGGATATAAGAAGAGCGCAATTACAAGGAAAGAAAAATGCTTTTTTTGGTGGAAAGAATTTTAATATAAATGATCTTGGGAGTATACCAGAGACAAATTATAAGTGTGAAGATATACTAGGAAAAGAGAAATGCAAAATATTATTTAATGCATGTGATCCTGTTGTTTGTCCTAGAAGTAGATGTGATTTGGGAGGGCAATATAGAGTAGGAAGTCCTAGTGGTATTATAGGCAGTGGATTAGTTGGAAGTTTAGTTTTGTGCTTACCTAATATACAGGAGAATAGAGGAAGCGTCATTGTTCCTATTTGTTTAAGCGGTATATTAGCTAGCTTGAAGGGGATAAGAAGTCATTTAGAAGAATATGTTGCTTGTTTGGAGAAACAGAAAATAGATGGAGTTTCTACAGGCATCTGTGATCAGATGAGGAGTATATTTATTTGTAGTTTGATATGGAGGGAGGCATTAACATTGTTATCAGCTAAAGGAGGTCTAATTAATTTCTTTGCCGGAGGTTATGGTGGAGGGGGTGGTGAATACTTTGAAAGCGGAATAGGAGGAAGTTTACAACAAGCTAATGAAGTTACAAGTTTCTTGGTAGATGATTACGCTGATAATGTATTTTCAGCTTATAGAGGTAAAGGGTTGCCTGAGATAGGAGCAGAGGTTTGTAAGGCTTCTATAGCACAAAGGATACCATTTTTAGATGCCTTAGTTCAAGAATTTGGACAACCTGAGAATCCGCCGCAATTTACAGCTTATTTTGAGGAAGCTCCCTATGCTCCTACTTTTGGGAAATCGCAGTATAAAGTTTATTATCATATATATGCTGGAACACCAAGAAGGGATATAAGATTACAATATGTTATTTATTTAAGATCATTCGGAAGTAGCCCTAGATTAGTTGTTAATTCTGGAAGTTTGGCATCTGATGAAAGTGCAGATGAGACTATTGACCTTATAGGCGATAGGGGATATCAGGAGATATGTGTTGTCTTGAACGGATTGGAACAATGTGGTTTTGGTAAGATTGTGAGCACTAGTTTCTTTTTGAGCACAATGGATGATTATTTAGCAAGTATTGATGTAAGTAAGAGTATAACTAGTGCAGAACAATGCAAGGCTGAAAGAGTTGCCCCTGTTTCCTATACTTTAACTGCAGGGAGTATACCATATGTAAGTGTTACTAGAGTTTGTAGTACAAGTAATCCTGGGGTAGGAAGGGGGGAGGATAGATTCTGGCATAAGAGGGGAAGTTGCGGAATTGATGAAAGAGGGGTAAGCTTAGGAGATTGTTGGGAATTTGCAGATACAAATAGATTTTCAGAAACTGAAAGACAGGCTTTAGCACAAACTTGTAGTGGACAAGTATGTGAGACAAATCAAGAATGTATGAATGGTGAGAACCCTGGTAAAGTTACTTATTTAGATTCAAGAGGAAGAATATGTTGTGAAATAGGACAATGTGTCACATCTGATTCTGGTAATTTAGTTGGTAAATATAGCAGAGAAAGTACTACTTTAAGTTCTTCTGATAAGAACGTTATTAAACAAGTCAATTTTAATAAAGATGGAAATGTTGGAGATGAAAAAGGAACTTTAGGCATTGTAGAATTATTAAGAACAAAAGGAGAAGATGCTTATTGGTTAGCAGGATTACAATATTGTAATGGAGAAAGGATTGGCGAAGGAAATTTGCAATATCAATTAGAGGTATGTAAAGCTATTTTCTTGAATAATATTAAGGATGATAATAAGCATTTTGCCAAATCAAGGTTAGTATTAGCATTAAGATTATTGGAACAAAAAATTAGTTTAGAAGCGTTTAATAATGAATTATTAAAGGAAATCGAAGGGTGGCTTAAAGATACTCAAAGGGTAGATGAAACAAAGAATATACTTGATATAGGTGATAGAGAAATATTGAAAAATAAACTTGAAGAAATTGCTAAAGAGTGGGAAAAAAGAGCTGTTAAAGATGATGAGCTTAGAAAACAGTTAGAAGAAGAAAAAAGCATAGGAGAGCAACAGAAGACTATTGATTTACAAAATAAAGAAATAGAGGATGAGATTGGTAGATTAGTACCTAGAATTGATAAATTAATTAATGAATATAGGGCATTTAAGATAGGAGTAGAATTGAATAATATGAAAGGCTACTTAACAAGAGGGCTTGCTTCTGTACCACCTTATTTGATTTTAGATTCTGCAAATAAAAATTTGAAATTTGCATTAGAGAGATTTGAACAAGATACAGAATATATTACAGTTATACAGAATTTTAATAAGATTGAAGAGGATTATGATGCTTATTTAGCAGATACAAATCTTAGGGATCAATTAATTCAATTAGTAGATAATCAAATTAAGGATACTGAGGATTGGCCTGGTGAACAAAAACAAGCAATTACAAGTGTTTTAAATGATTTTAAAATAAGATACAGTAATACAAGATTAGAAAGTCAAAATAAACTAGAATTACAAAGGGCTAAAACTATTGCTTTGCAGGTAGAAGAACCTGTTAAATCTTTGACAATTGAAATAGATAATTATATAGAGACATTTAAAAATAAATATTATCTAATTAAAAATGAATAGTAAACTTTTTTTTAAGGTATTTATTTTAGATTTGTTATTTCTATTTTTATTTATATTTTTAAGTAGATTTTTTATAAGTAAGGTTTATGGTATTATTGTTATAATGCAAGGCTTGGGTGGCTTGATAAGCAATTATGAAAATGTAAACCAGGAAACTATAACTTATGATCAGGCTATTGAAATAGGAAATCTTGTAAATCAGTTAAATGCAAATTTAGGAAATTTGATATTTAATTTAGTGGGGTTTTTATTGATTATATTTATTTTATATTTAGTAATAAAATCTATAGAATGGAATTTAATTTATTATGGTGAGTTAGTTAATTATAAAAAATACTTAAAGAAATTTTTTGGATTTACTTTACTATTGATATTATTGACTGGGCCTTTGTCTTATTATGTTTTAATAAAAAGTAGGATTTTCTTAATAGGTTATTTGTTTGAGGATAATTTTCAATTTGTTAATTTAAGTTTATTAATTTTAATGATTTTAATAAATATATTTATAATTTATTTGATATTTTGCGGATATGTTTATATTAATAATATGAATATTTTAAATAGTATAAAAAAAATACTTAAGTTTGAGAAATTTTATTTATTTTTAGTTTTAATTTTAATATTTTTTATTTTAGGGCTAATTTTAAGATACAGGCTATTAGTGAGTGTATCTATTTTTAGCATGATATTTTTAGGGTTTTTGATATCCTTTATTTTTACACTGTATAAATTTTATTTGAGTTGGAAATTAAAATGAAACCTTTTATAGGAGTAATATGTACTACAAGAAAAAATCCTACTGAAAGGTGCTTGTTTCCATTACTCAAGAAAAAATTTAATGTTGTTTTTTTTCCAATACAACAAGATATTGATTACGATGAATTAAAAATAAAAGCTAGGGATTTTAAAATAGTGTTAAATACAGCAATGGATATGCCAAATACATTTGATTCTTTAGAAATGGTAAAGACTTTTGAAGGTCTAGGGAAGCACGTTATTGATTCTTCTAAATCATTTTATTATAGGGAAGATAAATGGCTATGTTATCAAACCTGTTTAAAGTATAATTTACCTACGCCAATTACTTATTATATACCAAGGAATATTCAATTAATGAGAGGAAGACTGAAAGAAATTCTTAATGAAGGTCCTGTTGTTTTTAAGGGAATATTTTCTGATACTGGTAGGGCTGTTAAAAGAGCTATGAATTATGAAGAAGCTTTAAATGCTGTTAAGATATTAAGGAAAAAAGTAAATATAATGCCTATAGTGGCACAGAGGTATATACCGCATGCAACTATTAGTTATAGGGTGACTTTAGTTGGTGATGAAATAGTACAATCTGTTGTTAAGTATGGTAAGATGTGGAAAGAAGGAAAATTATTTTGGAAAAATGAAAAATATAAATTATTTAAATTAAATAAGCAACTTGTTAATTTATGCAGGAAAACTGAAAAAGTGTTCGGTATAGAATGGTGTGGTATAGATTTAATGAAGGATGAAATGGAAAATTGGTATATTATCGAGGTGAATAGCTGTCCTAGCATGGATTTTGTTATTAGGGATGCTAAAAGAGCTAACTTAAGATTAGTTGATTATCTTATTAAATTAGATAATAAATTATTTAAATAATAAGATATGATAAATTTTATGGATAAACAAAAAGAGGTTTCTCACGATTATGAGAGGGTTATTAATGATATTTTGAGTAAAGTACCATTAGATAAACAGGCTGTTGCTTTAGAATTACTAAAAAATCCTAAGGCTCTAGAAACATATGAGATATTACATGAATACAATACGCCAGATAATGTGATTGTTGAAACTATGTCTTATGGACTTCAGGATCTTGCAAGAGATAAACACCCTTCACTTGGGCATTATGTTGTTGCTATGGGAGAATTTTTGAAAAGACATGGTGTATATGATGTTGTTATAGAAGAGATGCATAGGGAGGGCATTTTAACGGATAAGGATTATATTAGAATAACTGGTAAGGTAAAAGATAGTTTGAAATTTCATTCTAAAAAAACAAGTAGAACTCTGGATGAATTGTTAAGAAAAGTAGCAATTATTTTTTTCTTTTCAATAAGTGGAATATTGCTATTAGGAAATGTTCAAGTTACTGGGGCAGTTGTAGGAGCTAGTAATTCATATTCCTCATTTAATATTTTCATAGGTGTTCTTGTTTTGGTTTTTGGATTAATTTTAGTTAGAAAAGAATCAAATTAATTTTTTTATTGCGGGGAAGATGAATCACTCCGGTATTCCAATGCGGTGACTTCTTATGTTAGGAATGCTTAAATATATTTAATGTTTTCTGTTTTGTAAACATGGTGAAAGTTCAAAGGATTAAAATAGGATTTATGATTTCTATTCCAAAATCAAAAGCTAAGCTAATAGGACCAAAAGGAGGAGAGGAATTTGATGTTGAGTTTGGTAGGATTAGTAGGACTCTTGCATTTATCCCGCTTGGCCAATGATGAAGTATACTGTTTACACAGGAGAAGAGTTTGATCATGATTTTTCTAAGCTTGATACCTTATTAAAAATACAAATTGAAAATGAGATAGAACAATTAGAGACGAATCCTTATGTGGGCAAACCACTAGGGTACAAGTTTTTTAGAGAAAAGAAAGTAAAGAATTATAGGATATATTACTTGATCTACGAAGAATACGTGATCGTATTTGTTGTTGCCATAAGTGATAAAAAGGGTCAGAAGAGGGTTATTAATGCG
>CAZPBI010000008.1:3981-6314 GCA_964584825.1 Candidatus Woesearchaeota archaeon | reverse complement strand
ATAAGTTTGAGTGGTAAGAAAGGGCAAAAAGAAACTATTAACACTATAAAAAGTTTAATTCCATTTTATAGAGAAGAAATCAAGAAAAGGATTAATCCGTAATTGTTTTTTTCCAAGGCTTTATTCTGCCTGTTCGTATGTCTTCTAGACCTCTGACTAACTTCATAAGGAGATCTTCACTAAGTGAAGCCTTCTTTTTTAACTCCTTATACTCTTTCTTCGGTATTTGGATCATTTCTTGTTCCATAATTTTTAGTATATATCTGACTTTTTAATATTTTCGCTAAGGTCATTTTATCTCTTCCTCCAAAAGAAACCAGCTTTAGCCTCTAATCTACCTACTTTTCCTTAGTTATTGTTTAGTCGAACTACTGCATTAGAAATAGTATGTATTGCGGGGAAGAGGATTTGAACCTCTGTAGGCACTAAGCCATCAGGTATCTTAGTCAAACTCCTAAGCTAAGTCTTTTTTTGAATCTTTTTATATGATTCAATAATCTGACCCGTTTGACCGCTCCGGCATCCCCGCATATAAGGGTAAACCCTTATCTACCACAAGGGAAACACCTTATGAACCTATGCTATAATAAAACTAAAATAAAATGAGGTTCCTATGAATTTTTAGAATTAGTAATTTAAAAGATTATTTGTTTGTTAATTATAAAATATTACAATTTTCTCCCCCAGGGTCTTACTTTTTTTTGCCAAGTATATTTTCTCATTCTTTTTGATCTACCGTAACCACAATAGCTACAAATTCCTTTCTTTTTATGAAAACTAGATCTGCGACCACACCTACGGCATGGAACATGTAGTTTTGCTCTTCCTTTTAATCCTTTAGAAGGAGTACCCTTTGTCATATTATTGTGGTGAGATTAAGATTATGGTATCTCCTCTTAGGAAGACTTTACCAATCTTTCTTTTTATTTCATTATCAGCTATTTCGTCTGCATCATCTAGTACTGTATTAATGTGGATGTCAAATGCTTTTAATGTGCCTGTAAATTGCTTTCCGTTTTTGAGTTCTACTAAAACTTTTTTTCCTCTGGACTGATTCAGAGAGTCTAATGGTCTATCTGATTCCATAATATAACCCCCAATAAAAATGCGTAGATTTGCAGTTTAAAAAGGTTTTGGGTACTCAGATAGAATTTAGTTCGTTACTTATCTTTGTTACTTTATCTAATTTTTCTTTTAATAATACTAATTCTTCTTTTAATTTTTCTTTTTCATTGTTTAATCTTTTTTCATTAGTTATCAATGTATCAACTTTTGTTCTGTATTCTGTTTCTTTTTTCTGTGTTTCTTGGTATTCTTCTTCTTTTTCAAGTAGTTCAGATTCTAATCTTGTTTTTTCTAATTTTAGTTTTTTAAGTTCTTTATTTAATTCATTAATTGCTTCTGATAGTACTGATTTCTGTTCTTCGAAATCATTTCCGATTTCATTTAATACCTGGGTAACTATTGTTTTGGGCCAACTAGCTGTCAAAGCATCTTTTTTTATTTGATCTTTAGTATAACCCTGCTTTAATCTTTCTAGAACTATTTTCTTAAATCTTTGACTTGGTTTATCTTGAGATGTATTTGTTTTAAGTACCATCTTTTTATTCATTTATTCATTATAACTATTTAAATTTTCTGATTGCATTTTCTATTTTTGTTACATCCTTTGTATAGGCTTCTTTTGATATCAATCCTTGTTTATATGCAGTTTCTAAGGTTCTCTTTTGTCTTTCTAGTTTTTGTATTTTTAAGGCATTATCTATTATTTTTTCTTTTTCTAGGTTTAGTCTATTTTTTTGTATTTTTGAGAATAATGTTAATTTTTTATGGTAAATGAACACTATTATGGCTGCAAACAATACTATTAGTAAACCTAGGAATATTAATACTTTATTATTTGATTGAATGGTTGTAGGGTATTCTAGTTTACTTACTGTGAAAGATTCAGATGCTGTACCTATTGTTCCTTGATATTCAGATTGGACTATTAATACATAATCTCCTATTTTAATATCAGCAGGTAGTTTAAATGTTTTCGAGAATGTTGCTTGTGTTTCTATGTTTATAATTTCTGATTCTTTAAGGATTATATTGTTGTTAAAATCTTTTATAATGTAATTTATATTTACATCTACTAAGCCAACGTAATTTATGTTGAATAATGTTGCATGAACTGTTAATTCTTTTGATGGTTGTAATGTTTTTGGTTCTAAATCTATGCTTAAATCAAATAAAACTTCAGGTGTTTCTGCTTCTATAATCAATTGGACTTTCTTAGTTTCTGATCTTGAACTTATGATTAATTCTCCTGTGTAAACGCCAGGTTCTTT
>CAZPBI010000008.1:0-3971 GCA_964584825.1 Candidatus Woesearchaeota archaeon | reverse complement strand
CACGACGCTCTTCCGATCTATTGTATTACTTTCACTAGGTCTTATAATAAATGATTTTTCTTTTATTGTTAATATATCTTGTAAGCCTTCAATTTGGATAGTGAGTTGAGATGATTTTTTCCCAAGATTGTTGATTGTTAATCTTTGTTTTGTTAATTCGTTTATTTTTACAGAAATTTTTATTCTTTCTTTACTAACTGTAAATGTTTCTTTTTCTTCTTGGAATGAAGACCCTCCACCACCAGATGTACCACCTGTAGCTCCACCTACAGATGGACCAGAAATACAATTTCCTGAACCATCGCATTGACAATTTCCTCCTGTACATCCTGTTGAACCTGTACATGCTTCATCTGTTTGTCCATTAGCTACAGCAACTTGACCACAGCCATTTGTGCAAGTTGGCTCGTAACATTTATTATCTGTACATGCGGATGCATCATCTGAACAGTTTTCTCCATCTGCACATCTATTATTTTCACAAGCTTCATTTACTACTATAGATATAGTTCCTTCTGTTGCTTTTCCCGATATCGTAGTTTTGTTAACTGCGTAGAATAGGGAAATAACTGACAAAATTGTTGCTGTAAGGTAGATAATGACTAGTATGGATAATATTCTTTTCGTGTTCATGGTTTAAATGAATATATTTTTACTATTCCAGTATATATTTTATTTTCATCGGTTAAAGGAGCTGTTGTGTAAACAAATATTTTTTTAGTTTCTGATGACTTTAATAAAAAATTATTTTCTTGAAATGAGATGAAGTCTTTCGTAGGACCTTCTGCTTTTAATATTATTTTAAGGTCTTTATTAATAGTGTTGGTTAAGATTAATTCTCTTGTTGATGTAGAACCAGGAGGAACTATGCCAAAAGTTAATGCTGTATTGTTTACATCTATGCCGATTTTTTTTCCTGTTTCAAACTTTACTTGAAGTTCTTTGACTAAATTAGCATTTACAAGGAATAAAGAATGGAAAATAATTATTAAAGCTGTGGTTATGAATAGTAACGTTAATATTCTAAGACTTTTTTGCATTTTTTACTCTTTCTTTTTTGATAATTAAGTACCAAATTATGCTACTTAATATTATTAATAGTAAAATAATTAAGTTTATGTTTGGTAAGAATCTTTTTTTTATAATATCCAATTTTCCATTTAGTGTTGTTAATTTATCTTGGTAATTTAGTGTTATGTTTATATCGTAATATCCTTTGTTTATGTTTGTTAGATCTAGAAAAGTTTCTAGGTTTTTTGATTCCCAGGAATTTAGGGAGTATGTTGGTGTTTTAGATTTTAATATTTCTATGTTATTTTTAAAAATAAAAATATCTGCATAGATTTCGTTTATTGGATTGTTGAATTTGCTTTCTATTGAGATGATAAATTTGTTAATTTGATTTTCAATTAATGTGTCTGTGTAGTTTATTATATTTACAATTAAGTCGCCTATTAAGAATTCTTTGTCTAGGGTTTCTTCTAGGGAATCGTAGTAAATGGTAGCTATAGCTTTATATTTGCCTTGTTTTAAGTCATTTGTTGTGAATTTTGCTTCTAAAGTTGTTGATTCTTCTGTATTTAATGGTATTTTTTTAGTTTCAAATGATTTTATTTCTTGATTGTTTGAATTTATTGATACTTTTGAATATAATTGTGAAATTGGTAATGTTCCTATGTTTTTTATCTTTATATAAATAATTCCTAGATCATTTATATTTATATTCGGAACTTCTAATGAAGCTTCTATGTATTTTCCCTCATATGGCGCAAAGACTTTAATAAATGCTTGAATTCCAGTACCTGCAGAAATACCTGCTTGATTTTTAGGTTGTTCTGCTCCATAGATGTTGATATAATGAAAACCAGGATCTAATTTTGCTGGTAAAGAAATTGTTACTGTGACTGAGCCTCCACCTTCTAAGAATTCTTTGTCTATTTTTGCATATTGTGATAAATCTCCTGATAAGGATACTTTTATTAGATCGTTTGCATTTGTTGGAAAGAAGCTAAATTGATATTGAGTTTGTAGATTTGGTTTGAAATTTAATATTTGTGATGGTGGCGTTACTCCTACTGCTTGGGCTAGAGGGATTAGTAATAAAAATAAGATTATGCCTCTTTTTAACATAATTATTTGTAGATTAGAATGTATTTAAAATTAACTTTAACCTAATGAACAAGAACCTGAGGAAACATCGCAGGCATCCAAGTAAATTGTTGTATTTTTTGAACCTGTTGGTGCATCATCTGGGATTGTGATGTTTAGGTCTATTAATAAATGATCTCTATTTTGGGTGAAATTAAATACATTACAGATTCTTGTTCTTGTACTTGCATTTCCTGTAGGGTTAAAATCTTGTTGTCCTGATAATAAACCAGATTCACAAGCTGTTGAGTTTCCTGTTGCTATTCTTGCTTCAAATCTGAATGCTGGGCCTGTTCCACCTATATAAGCTGTGGCATTGGTTGTGCTGTTAATAGTTACGTTAACTGGAACGTTACCTACATTTTGTAATGTAAATCCATTTATACCAGAGGTGGACCATGTTCCTTGTCTAACATATGCGGTGTTATTATTTGTGTCTAGGGTTGCATTTGGAAATCCTTGGGCAACTTGGCCTGAACCCCAATTGATTACTGCATTTGTTAAATTAATAGAGGCTGAAGCATTTACTGTGACATTGACTGGACCCCCTATTAGACCTGTAATTGCTTGTGTTTTTTGGAGTTTTTGTAAGGTTAGCGTAGTCCCGAATAAGGTAATTAAAATTGCAATTGAGATTAAGTAAATTAATGTTTTATTACTTAGTTCCATTTATTGGTTCCTCTTTTTCTAGAATAGTTAATGATATTAAACCTGTAGAAGATTGTTGATTAGGATGTGGAATTGATTTTTGCGGTGTTGATTTGATTTCATTTAACGTAGTATAAACTGTTAATGTTGATATTAAGGAAATAAGTATTGCTGCTATAAGGAATAAGGTTACTTTTTTATCTGAAAATTCCTCATTACCTCTTTTCATTATCTTTATTTTGAAGGATATTAATATTTAAATATTCTTTGTTTTTGTTAATAAATATATGAAGAGATTTTTACTTTTTTTATTACCTTGTTTAAGTTTACTAGGAATTTTAGTTATATTTATTGGTGATAGTTCAATAACCGGATTTGTTGTTCAAGAGAGAATTTTAAATGCCGATGTTACTTTAAAAACTGAAAAGGGAAATTTTTTACCTAAGGATGCTGAGGTGATTGTTAGCTTTGATGATAAAAAGGAAAGCATGAAAGTAAAGAAATTTATCGAGAAAACAGGTGCTAAATTTGAATTAAATGAATTAGGATATAGTGGTGATTATGAATATGTTTTAAGATTAAGTGAGATTATGGATGTTAAATTAAGTAAAGGCGAACATATTTTAAAGATAGAAGTTAAGTATAAGGATAAGATTTTAAGTTATGACGAGAAGAAGGTTATTGTTTAAATCTTAATTTAGGTTATATTCCATAAGAGATATGATCAAGGAAAGTTTAGAAAGTTGATTGATAAAGAATTTTTAAAAGAACTTTCTGGATGGTAATAATAGAATTTGATATAATTTTTGAAAAGAGAATTAAAAAATTAAAAGATGAGATGTTTAAGTTAAAAGTTAAAAAACAAATTTCTAAAATTATAGAAAATCCTGAAATTGGTAAATCTATGAAATATGCTAGAAAAGGCGTGAGAGAGATTTATATTTCTCCTTTTAGGTTGTCTTATGCATATGCCAAGGAAGAAAATAAGATAATATTTTTTGATCTTTATCATAAAGGTGAACAATAATAGAGAAATTTTAGAGTTTTGTAGTTTTTTGATAAAATTGCTTAAATTTTGAGTGTTTATAATTAAAAATGATAATTATCTCACTCTTATTTTCAAAACTTTCAATTAATTTTATTACATAATACTACTATTATGTTACAGAAAAAGA
>CAZPBI010000007.1:0-24923 GCA_964584825.1 Candidatus Woesearchaeota archaeon | reverse complement strand
ATAATCATTTCTTCTTATTAATTCATTATTATGTTTTTTTATAAGATCGTTTATTACTGAATTTATTTCTATTTCTTTAATTTGAAGTTCTTTGTCTTCTTTATTTCCGATTTCAATTATTTGTTGTAATCTATTAGTAATAAAACTTTGAAGAGGATCATGAAGTACATCACCCAATAGTGCTCCTGCGTGACTTCCTGAAGCATCAATAAAGGGAGTGGTTTTTCTATCTCCATTATCTACAAGTAATTTTGGAATAAGAATTCCGCTCCTGGTTCTTTTACTTATATTCAAGAAGATCATTATTCCTATTATGAACATAACGCCTGTAATCATAGAAGATGCATAGATTATATCTGAAATTTCTCCAATCTTCCAGAAATAATAAGGAAGTAAAGAAGAAAAAATTGCTATTATTAATATCAGCCAAGTTTGATTTTTTAATGATGCTGCTGATTTAAGTTTGGCTTTTGCTATTATTTCTTTAGCTTTGCCTTTGGGTACTGTTCTTATTAGGGGGGCATTTTCATCTGTTTCGTTTGGAAGAGCTATTATATCTACTAATTTTTCTTTTGGTAATAGTTCTGCTAAGGCTTGGCCTAGCAATGATTTACCAGTACCTGGAGGTCCGATTAATAAGATGTTTCTCCTTTGCTTTGCAGCCTTTTTTATTAACTCAAGAGCAAGATCTTGTCCTATTACTTGTTCTGATATTTTTGGAGAAACTTTAACTTCTTTTGTAGATTTTATATTTGAATAGTCTGTCATAAAACCACAGAAAGCGATATATTGTTTAAAAATATTACGTTTATACTATGTCTTCTTCTGATACGACAACAAAGTCACCTATTGCGAGTACTGCAGAGTATGGTATCATTAAACTACCATCTGAGTCTTTCTCAAGCTCTAGTCCTTCAGTGTAAGTTGTTGGATTTTTTAGTATTATTTGGATTAACTCGCCAGTTCTAGTTTCAAAGCTTATGTTTGAAACCTCGCCAAATTTTTTTCCTGATTTGGTTACTACTGTCTTACCTAGGAGGTGCTTTCCATGTTTTTTTTCTTCGTCTGGCATGTTTAAATTAAGTTAAAACCTTATTTAAATACTTTTCTTTGATTGCGGTTATTAATTCTTTTGGTAGTATTTTTATAAATTTAAAGATTATTGTTTCTTTATAAATATTTATATTATTATTTTTAAGATTTTCGTATAGGAATAGGGTCTCTGTTGTGTCTTTATCAGTTATTAATTTTATAAAGAGGATAGTTTTTAAAGAATTATCTCCTATTCGGGTTTGTTCGATATTAAGTATCTTTTTAGGGTTATCCGATTTAATAGATCGGATAATTTGGTTTTTTTCAAATTTTATATTATCTAAAATAATTTCAGTTTTATTTGATATATTTAATAGATTGAGATTAAAAATTATTAATTTGAAATAGTTTTTGTTTAGTATAAGATCATAATTTTTTTGGTTGAATAAATTTTTAATAGATATAAATTCATCCTTTGGTAGTTCTTCATATTGTGAATTATTTGTTAGATTTATTTTTACTATAGATAATAAGTTATCATTTTCTTGGATTATTAATAAAGAGGATTTTGTAAGATTATTCTTGATATTATTAAAATCATTATATATTAAAATAGTAAAAAATACTGAGATTATTAATGTAAATAAAAATAAATAGAGTATAGTTTTTATGATTTTTTTAGTAATTTTCCAGATTATTAAAAAAATTAATATGTAGAATATTAAAGTTATTAATGGATAATTTGCCATATATTTCTGAGATTTTATATATTAAAAAAGTTTCTTAGTACCCTCACACCTTGATTTCCTATGGAAAGGTTTTTAATGTTTTATAGTATTAATTATGCCTTCTAATAGTAAAAAATCATATTTTTTATTTTTTTACTTGTAACAAGTATTAACTATTTATAAGACACTAAAATTTAAATTTTACATTTATTCGGCTTTTATATTGATTTTATTGATATTTTTATAAAATTTTTTAGATATTATATTATAAATATTTCCGTTTTTTATTATAATATTCTTATTTAAAATATAGATTCTAATATGATACTATCGTATAGTTCTATTTGAAATAAAGGTGTTATTATTTAAAAATAAATTTCCAAAGGAAATAATGGTGGTGGTGTATAATATTAAAGTATATGAATGTTTAAATATAAGAAGTAAAAGAGGGAAATTATGAGTGAAGCGACATTAAAAAATTTCTTTGAGGATTATATTAAAAAAGAACCAATATTTAAAAATAAAAAGGCGTTACAATCAAATTATACTCCTAAATCTGTTCCTTATAGAGAGAACGAAATTAAACAATTAGCAGGAATTTTAGCTCCTTTGTTAAGGATGGAGAAATCAAGTAATGTATTTATCTATGGAAAAACTGGAACAGGAAAAACATTGTGTGTAAGACATATAATGAGTAGTATGGTAGAGATAGCAAAGCAAAACAGCATTAATCTTAGAGTATTTTATTTGAATTGCAAATTAAAAAGAATTGCAGATACTGAGTATAGATTAATTGCTCAATTGGCTAGGGAATTTGGTGTAGAAGTTCCTGCAACAGGATTACCAACTGATGAAGTTTATAAAATTTTTTTAAAAGAACTGGACAAAGAGAAGATTGTTTTATTGACGATTTTGGATGAGATTGATCAATTAGTTGATAAAACTGGGGATGGGATTTTATATAATTTGACAAGGATAAATTCTGAATTAAAAAATAGTGAAGTTTCTTTGATAGGGATAAGTAATGATTTGGTTTTTACAGACAATTTAGATCCGAGAGTAAAAAGTAGTTTAAGTGAGGAAGAATTGGTTTTTCCTCCTTATAATGCTTTACAATTACAGAAAATATTACTACAAAGGACCAAATTAGCTTTTAAAGATGAGGTAATTGAGGAAGGAGTGATTGAGAAATGTGCTGCGTATGCTGCTAGAGAACATGGGGATGCACGAAGAGCTTTGGAATTGTTGAGGGTTTCTGGAGAATTGGTTGAAAGAGATAACAAAAATAAAATTACTGAAGAATATATAGACAAAGCAGAAGAAAAAATAGAAAGAGATAGAATTTTAGATGTAGTTTCAACACAACCCAAACAATTTAAATTAACTTTGTATGCTATACTTAATAAAGTAAATGGCAATGAAATAATATTTACGGGGGATATTTATGATTTCTATAAAGACTTATGTTTACAAACAAGTACTAAACCATTAACACAGAGAAGAGTTGGCGATATAATAGCTGAATTGGATATGCTCGGGATTATTAATGCGAAAGTTGTTAGTAAAGGAAGATATGGTAGAACGAGACAAATAAGTTTAGCTATACCGAATTCTACATTTCCTAAAGTTAGAGATATACTGCAAGAGGGGTTAAGTTTATGATTCAACAAGAGATTGTAGAGAGGTTGTTAAAAAAAAGTTATTTACTTAGTCCTGATTTATTCGGTGATTATGATGGTAATGAAGAGATTTTAATTAAGTTAGACGAAAAAAATAAGCCCTTGGTGTTAAATAAAGATCTTTTTACTATGTTAAAGAAAAGTGGTAAGGTAGTAGAAATTAATTGGTTGGAATTTGAAAAATCTAGAACTTTATTAGAAAAAGGGAGGGATGATAAGGTTTATAAAAATTTTTTAGATATACTGTTTTATGAAATAGATGAAGAGAAAAAAAGGATAATTGATAATACAGTAGAGGAGATAAAACGCCCAGAGTCTAAGATAATTGTAGATAAATATAAAGAAGTCTCTGATGTTGTTGTATTAAGAAGCTATAATGATAATAATATCCCAATAAAAAATGTTAATAGTTTTGTTAATCATTTTAAATTTAGATATGATGTGCTTAAAGATATTTTATTGCAAAGAGCTGAATTAAACAGTTCTATTTCTATTGGGAGGGCGCTAGGTAGAAAAGACAGATCTCTTGTTTCTGTAATTGGTTTGGTGAATAATCAAAAAATTACCCGAAATGGAAATGTTCTCTTTACTTTGGAAGACCCTACAGGAGTAATTAATGTTTTAGTAATAAAAGATAATTATGTGAATAATGTTAAGGATTTGGTTTTGGATGAGGTTGTGGGTGTTATGGGGTATAGCAACGGAGATATTCTTTTTTGCGAAAAGATTTATTTTCCTGACATTCCTGTCAGCAAGGAAATCAAAAAATGTAGTAAAGATGTATGTGTAGCTTTTATTTCTGATATACATGTCGGAAGTAAAAATTTTCTTGAAAAAGAATTTTTAAGATTTATTAATTGGTTGAATTTAGATGATGTAGAAAATAAACAATTGGAGATTGTAAAAAAAATAAAATACTTATTTGTTTTAGGTGATCTTGTTGATGGTGTTGGCGTATTCCCAGATCAAATAGACTATTTAACTATTAAAGATGTAAATAAACAATATGAACAATTAGCTAAATATTTAAGTTTAATCAGAAGAGACATAAAAATCATTATGTGCCCAGGAGATCATGATGCTTTAAGGCTTGCGCACCCACAACCTCCCCTAGATAAAAAAATAGCACCTAAATTATGTGAATTGCAAAATGTGATCTTAGTTAGTAATCCTTCGTTGCTAAATATAGAGGCCACAAAAGATTTCCCAGGCTTTGATGTTTTATTATATCACGGCCACGGTTATCATTACTATTATAATAATGTTGACTCTTTGAAACAAGTAGATGCTGCACATAACCCAAGACATGTTATGAAATTTTTATTACAAAAAAGGCATTTGGCACCTTCGCATACTTCTACGATATATGTGCCAGATAACAAAGAAGATTTTATGGTTATTAAAACTATTCCAGATATATTTGTTTCTGGGCATTTACACAAGTGTGATATTTCTGCTTATAATAATGTTATAACTATAAACTGTAGTTGCTGGCAAACACAGACAGATTATGAAATAAAAACAGGGAATTTTCCAGACCCCTGCAAGGTTCCAATATTAAATTTAAAATCAAGAGAGATAGAGGTCTTTGACTTTAATGAAAAATAAAAAATATTTTGAAATAATAAATCATGAGACAAGAACTGTTTATGGAATAGCTGAGAAAGCGAGGAAAGTTGGAATAGATCCTAGTGATGAAGTAGAGATACCAATGACAGAGAATTTATCAGAGAGAGTAGAAGGTTTAATTAGTATAGTAACTCCACAAATAAAAAAGAGCGGGGTAGTTGAGAGAATTAATGAATTAGAGAAGACATATGGTTTTCAGGATTGGAGGGTTGCTTTAACTATTGCTTTAGAAGTTGCGCAGGAGAAATTTTGTAAGTTTAAAAATAAGGTTGAGGCTATGGAAGTAGGCATTAGGGTTGGATTTGCTTATACTACTGTTGGTGTAGTGGTAAGTCCCTTAGAGGGTTTTGTGAGATTGCAAATCAATAAAAGAAAAGATGGAAAAGAGTATTTTTGTTTGTTTTATTCTGGTCCTATAAGGAGCGCTGGTGGCACCGGGGCCAGTTCTTCTGTTTTAATAGCAGATTATGTGCGGAGAGGGATGGGTTATGATAAGTATGATCCTATGGATATAGAAATTAAAAGAACAATAACAGAAATATATGATTATCATGAGAGGGTTACTAATTTACAATATTACCCTACTGAAGGAGAATTAATGTTTTTAGTAAGTAATTTACCTGTTCAGATAAACGGAGATCCCAGCGAGAGATATGAAGTTAGTAACTATAAAAATTTGGAGAGGATAGAAACCAATATCATAAGAAATGGGATAGCATTAGTAATAGCAGAATGTTTGGCTTCGAAGGCACCGAAAATTTTGAAGCAACTTGCAGCATTAAAGGATTTTGGATTTGATGAAGATTGGAAATTTTGGGGGAAATTAGTAGATCTCCAAAAAAAGAGTCGTGCTAAAAAAACATACAAAGAAGAGAAAGTAAAGATTTTGCCTGATTATAATTATATACATGATTTGGTTGCGGGCAGACCGGTTTTTTCTCATCCGTTGGCTAAAGGGGGGTTTAGAATAAGATATGGAAGATGTAGGAATACTGGTTTGTCAAGCCAAGGTATGCATCCTGCCACTATGGTGATATTGGACGGATTTATAGCTGTTGGGACACAATTAAAAGTTGAAAGACCCGGGAAAGCTACTGTGATATCTAGTTGTGATTCTATTGAAGGACCCATAGTGAAGCTGAATAACGGAAGCGTTCTATTCTTAGAAACTGAGGAAGAAGCTAAAAAAGTAGTTAAAGATGTGGTAGAAATAATCTACTTAGGCGATTTGTTAATTAATTATGGTGATTTTTTGAATAGAAATCATATTTTGGTCCCTCCGGGATATTGTGAAGAATGGTGGAAATTGGAAGGTGGAATAAATAAAGATAATATTAATATCGAGGAAGCTATTGAACTTTGTAAAAAAGACAAGCCCCTACATCCAAGGTATACTTTTCATTGGAAAGAAATCACGCGAAAGCAGTTTTTAAGTTTAGTGAACTGGATTAAAAAAGGGAATGTAAATGATGATAAAATATTATTACCTTATAATTATGATGTTGATGCTGATTTAAAAGGTGAAGATCCTAAGAGGGCTTTAGAATTATTGGGTGTGCCCCATGTGGTGGTTGGTAAAGAGTATGTAGTTGTAGAATATCCTTGGAACAAGGCCCTTATCTTTTCTATAGGAGACTTGGATAATATCAAGGTTAAACAAGAAGATGTTTTAAAGATTGTTAATGAAATGTCCGGGGCAACAATAAGAGACAAATCAGGTACAACAATAGGAGCTAGGATGGGAAGACCTGAAAAAGCGAAATTAAGAAAGATGACTGGGAGTCCTCAAATTTTATTCCCTGTAGGAAAAGAAGGAGGAAGATTAAGATGTTTTCAAAGTGCTTTAGAAAAAGGGAAGATAAGTGGAGAATTTCCTTTATTTTTTTGCGAAAAGTGTAAAAAAGAAACTATATATCCTTTGTGTGAGGGGTGTGGTATAAAAACTTATACTAGATATTATTGCTATGATTGCAATATAATTTTGGATAAAAAATGTAAAAAGAAAACAGTTAAAAACAATAAAGAGTATTTTCATAGATGTGGGCCATTTAACAAAAGAATTATTGATATAAACTATTATTTTAAAGATGCATTAAAAATTCTGAATAGGAAGGATTATCCAGATTTAATAAAGGGAGTTAGAGGTACTAGTAATGAAGATCATGCAGTGGAGCATTTGGCTAAAGGAATTTTGAGAGCAGTGCATGGACTTTATGTAAATAAAGATGGTACGATAAGGTATGATATGACCGAAACCAGTATAACACATTTCACGCCCAAAGAAATTGATACTACAACTAATAAATTATGGGATTTGGGTTATGATACTGATATTTACGGAAATAAATTGGAAAATGAAGATCAGATATTAGAGATAAAAATACAAGACGTTGTTTTGCCTAGTTGCGATAATGCCCTAGATGAAAAATCCGATGAAATATTGGTTAAGGTTGCTAATTTTGTTGATGCTTGTTTAGAAAAATTATATGGTTTAAACAAATTTTATAATGTAAAGGACAAGAGAGATTTGGTCGGGCATTTAATTTTGGGGATGAGTCCACACACTTCTGCAGGAGTTGTAGGGAGGATAATTGGGTTTTCTAAGACACAAGGGTTTTATGCGCATCCTTATTTTCATTGTCTTATGCGTAGAGATTGTGATGGCGATGAAGCATGCGTTATATTATTGTTAGATGCTCTGATAAATTTTTCAAGGAGCTATATTCCCGGGCATAGGGGGGCTAAACAAGATGAACCATTGGTTTTAAGTTCGAGGATAATTCCTACCGAGGTAGATGATATGGTTTTTGATATGGACATTGTGGATCATTATCCTTTAGAATTTTATCAGGCAGCAATGGAATATAAATTCCCTTGGGAAGTAAAAATTAAAAAAGTCAAAGACGTTTTAGGTACTGGGGGAGAAGGTGAAGCATTTAAGTTTACTCATAATACTTCTAGTATTAATAGTGGTATAATGTGCAGTGGCTATAAAACAATTCCTAGTATGATGGAAAAGGTGGAAGGACAAATGAAAATTGCTGAAAAAGTAAGAGCTGTTGATGAATCAGATGTTGCAAGATTAGTTTTGGAGAGGCATTTTATTAGGGATATAAAGGGTAATTTAAGGAAGTATAGCATGCAGCAATTTAGATGTGTGGATTGTAATGAGAAATATAGAAGGCCGCCATTAAGTGGAAAATGTACATGTGGAGGAAAATTAATTTTTACGATATCTGAGGGCTCTATAATAAAATATTTAGAACCGAGCTTATTTTTAGCTAATAAATATGAGTTACCTGCCCACATTAAACAGATATTGGATTTAACTAAATTAAGGATTGAAAGTGAATTTGGTAAATTGGAGGATAGGCAAGAAGGCCTTATTAAATGGTTCAAATGAACAATCATAAATATAAATTATTTAAAATTCTAAGAAATATTGCTGAGAGGCAGTCTAAGAAAATAGCGATAGATCTTCTAATAGATGTAGATTCAGAGGTTTTTAATAATGTCCAGTATAGAGAGAATTCACAAAATTTGGGGATGTTGTCGTTAGCTTATTTAACTCTATGTAAAAGGTTAAGTAATGTCTGTGTTGTCAGGGATAATATGGAAATTGATCATTTGGTGCATGGAACTATATCTTACATATTAAGTCAGTATCTCAAGAGGGAAAAAGGGGATGAAGAAAAGCTTTACGATATTTTCATGGATTTGGAAATTAAAAATGAGAATGATGGAAATAAACCCATTTATGGTAGGATCGTATCTTCTTTTATTGATAAAGCAGGTATTTTACCGGAAGAGGACGGGAGATTTATTATATAATTTTTAATTTTTTAATTATAATAAATAAAATAAAATTACTGGTAACATCAGACAGCCCATTAGATGAGATTTACTTATATTTTTTAATTGAGGGATCATACCAATGAAGGTTGCTACTAGAAGTATTAAAAAACCATAAAAGCCTGAAATTATCAGAACAAGAAAAAGGATCAATGCTGCAATTGATAAAATTAAATTTTGATAGCTAATTTTTTGAATTAACTTAGCGAATATTTTTGAAAGATATATTGTAAGTATAGCAGCAATTCCTGCGGAAAACATACAAATACTTATGAAAAGAATAAATTCTTTTAATGATATGTTTTGAATTATTTGCGATATTGCTACTACTGTTCCATTTCTTGCTTTGTCTATAGCATATAGAGAAACAAAACTTAAAATTAAATTTGTTATATTAATGCCGCCCAGCATAATTAAAAAATTTCTAGTGTCTATTTTTTTTATTAAAGATGTTCCTATTATTGCAGCTTGTGATGAACTCATAGCAGGTAATGTAGAGACCAAGCCTCCAGAAAATATGCTAGTGGGAATTATTTTGAGCAAGGCGAGTTTGTTTAATTTTGGAATTGTAAATGTTTGTTTTGGGATAATAGTGTTAGAGTTCAAGCTTAATAATAATGTTGATAATCCGAATAACCCAGAGAGGAGAGGAAATAATGGATCTGGAAGATTAGGAAAATTTAAAGTTATTAATCCTAAAATACCTGCAAGAAAGAATGTTATGAATGCGTAAAATTTATTTTTTTCTTTTAAAATTATGAATAATGATGAGAATATTAAGAGATAAGGAATTATTTTTTTTAAAAAAGGGAATATAACTTTTAATGTCGGAATGAGTAAAGGTATTAAAATTATTCCTAAAACCAGGGAAAATAAACTACCCATAATTGTTAGTAAAATGGCTTCATGTCCCTTTCCTTCGAGAAGCAGCCTGTGCATAGGTAAAACCCCTAAAGAAGTATTTTCTTCAGGTGCTCCTAAATAGCAACTAGGAATGGTATCTATGAATGTATTTGAGATGGTTACTGTTATAATAAATATGGCTAATATTAGTGGGGAAGTATATAAAAGTAAAAATGGAGAGAGGCTAATTAAGGTTACTGCAATAGCATTTGGATGGATTCCTGGTATTAAGCCAGTGATGACACCGAAAAGTAAACCAACTAAAATCGAAATTAAAATTTCTAAGAACATTATTTTTATAATCTATTAGAAATATTTAAATACTAAGAGGATGGAAATTATATTTTGTAATGGAAAAAAAGAGGCATAAGGAATTAAGATTAACTTTATTATCTGTGGGTGTTTTCGTTATATTCTTAATAGTAGCAGTTTTTGGGGATAGTTTAACCGGATCGAATATTCTTTTGGCTATAGGGGATGAAGACGGGGAAGTAAGATATTGGGTAAGTGGACTTAAAAACTTTATCCAGTGTTTTGATAGCGATCCACTCAATCTAGGGGATGTTAAGGGAGTATGTCATTCCCAATATTATGTAGGTGATAAAGATGAGATAGTGGGAATGAATGCTATTGATTATTGCAAGTCTAAAGAGATGGTGGTAGACTATTATTGCGCTAAGGATTTTAGTTGTCAACCGAAAATTTCTAAATGCGAAAAAGGACATATTTGTAAGAATGGGCGTTTTGTTAAAGAAAAAAATGAATTGTTAAAGATTTTTAATCCTGATGAAATGGGTAAATCCTTTGGCAGGATGTTTGGATTAAACTAATTTTTTTAAATATGGTATAATTCTGTTGTAGGATCATAGAATATTTTTTATTTCTCGAAAAGTTCTGTCTTTATACCAAGAAAAAAAGTTGTATATACTAAGATAGAGTATTGTCTTATCTATCATTCGGATGAGGTATTTTATTTGTTTGTAAGATTTATTATTTTAATTCAGTAACTTCTATTTCTAATTTATTTTTATATTGCTTTAATTTTCCAGTAATTTCTGCATTTTGATTGATAGTTAAATTAATCTGTTCTTCTTTGAAAATAATTCCTGTAATCTCTTCAGTTTCATCTTTTAAATTGAAAATAATTAAGCCTGGGGTTTCTGTAATTTTTGTAATTGTGCCTTTTAGCTTTACTGTTTTGCTTATATCTTTTTTAGTTAGCTCATTAATTTTATATTCTTTTATTTCTATACTATCTAGAATTATTATTAAAAGAAGTAAACCAGTAAATGAAACAATTAATGATAATTTAAGCAGGTTTTTTTCATCCATTCTAAAGGTTTATAAATAATCTATATATAAGTTTATTTATGGACACAGGAACAAAAATTGAATTGATAAAAGATTTTGCTGAAGAGATCGTGGTTGAGAAAGAAATAAGAGAGTTATTTGAAACTAATGAAAAACCAGTTGCATATGATGGCTTTGAGCCTTCCGGAATTGCTGCTATACATTTTGGATTGTTGAGAGCCGCAAACTTAAAGAATATGTTAAAAATAGGAGTTAGATTTAATCTCTATTTGGCAGATTATTTTGCTTTTATAAATAATAAATTAGGGGGTAATTTAGAGAATATAAGGCGTGCCGGAGAGTATTTTGTTGAGATGTGGGATGCTTGTGGAGTTGATATTAAAAAAGTTAAGATTATTTGGGCTAAGGATATAATGGATAATTTATCCTATTGGGACAGATTTCTTAGAATCGGGAGGGAAATTTCACTAGGGAGAAATATAAGGGCTACTACGATTATGGGCAGGAAACAAGGTGAAAAACTTAGTATGGGGCAATTATTTTATCCATGTATGCAAGTTACAGATATATTCCATATGGATATTGATATTTGTCAATTAGGAATGGATCAGCGGAGAGCAAATATTCTTGCGAGAGAGATAGCGGGTAAATTAAAATGGAAGAAACCCGTGGCAGTGCATCATCATATAATAATGGGGTTACAAGGAATTAAAAAAGGAGCAAACGAAGAAGAAACCATGATAGCATCAAAAATGTCAAAATCTGATCCAAATAGTGCTATTTATATGCATGAAACTCATGAAGAATTAAAAAGAAAAATTAATTCTGCTTATTGTCCTCTGCAGATAGAAGAAGGAAATCCTATAATGGAGTATTGTAAATACATTATTTTTAAGAATGTAAAACAAATAAAGATAGAAAGACCTAAGAAATTCGGCGGAGATTTAATATTAGCTAATTATGATGAGTTAAGGAAAGTTTATGTAAAAGGCGATTTACATCCAGCAGATTTGAAGAATGCCGTAGCTGATGAGTTAGAAAAATTGATTAAACCTGTTAGAGAACATTTTGAAAAAAATAAAAGAGCTAGAGAGTTATATGAAAATGTGAAAAGTTTTGAGATTACTAAATAACTATGGAAATTAGAAACTTAATTAAAAATACTTTTAAAAATGTAGTTATTATTATAATTTTATTTATAATATTTGTTATATTCAGTGTTGTATTGGGTCTTATTAGATAATATGAGATTTGTAAAGGTGAAGTATAGTAAGGGTAATTTGGGGAGGAATATTGGTTGTGAGAAAACTCCCGACTTTTTATTAAATAATGAGAGAAATCTTAAGATAGCGGATGTAGACCAGGGGAATGTTGATGAAACAATGATAAGGATTTCTGAAATAGAAGGAGATTTTTTTGTAGGAGGGGACCATAGTATTACATATGGAAGTTTTAAAGGATTTTATAAAATATTTAAGAATTCGGGAATAATCATATTTGATGCGCATCCAGATCTAGAAATTAATAGTGGCAGCGTTACACATGAGGATTATTTAAGAAAATTAATTGAAGAAAAAGTTTTAAAGAAACAGGATGTTATTTTGGTCGGAATAAGAAAAGTTAGTAAAAATGAAAGAAAATTCATTAAGGGGGTTAAAGTTTATTATATGAAAGATATTGTTGATAATGAAGACAAAGTTTGTGATGAAATAACTAATTTAACTAAAAGATTTGATGGTTTGTATTTAAGTGTAGATATTGATGTTTTAGACCCTAAATTTGCGCCTGGAACAGGATATTTTGAGAAAAACGGAATGAGTTTAAAACAATTGATTTATTTTTTAAAAAAAATTAAGAAATTAAGGAATTTGAGAAGAATTGATTTAGTTGAGATTAACCCTGATAAGGATGTTAATAGAAGAACTATTAAAGCAGGAAAGAAAATAGTAGAGGTATTTAGATAAAGGTTTATATAGTTAGAAATTTCGATCTAATTATATTGGATGGAAAGATCGGTTTAGTTGGTTGGGGTAGGATTTTTGGTGGAAAAAACAGAAAATGATAACTAAAAAAATCATTATATTTTTGTTGATATTTATTTTATTTACTTATGGATGTACACGTGTTGTTGGTAATGTTGTGAGGGAAAATGAAATTTCAAAAGAAGAAATAATAAGTGCTGCTAGTAGAGCGATTAGGAAGGAGTATAGGGGATATCCTTATATTGCTTATACCCCCAAGAAAATTGGTAGCTATTGGGTTGTTCCTACTATGGTTGATCAGATGCATTATGTTTGGATTAATAGCGATGGTAGTGTTGTATGTGTAAATAAGGATGAAAATCAACCAGTAAATTGTTTATAGTCTATTTTGAAATTATCTTTTCAAACTTTTTTGAAGGGAGAGTATTTAGAATATCTTTTTCAGTAGCCCAACCTCTTCTCGCTTGAGCAATTCCTAGTTCTATATATTTTAAATGTTCTTTAGAATGAGAATTTGTGTTTATTATTAGTTTTACTTTATTTTCTATTGCATTTTTTATGTTTAAATCATTTAAGTCTAGTCTTGAGGGATGTGAATTTATTTCTAATGCCACATTATGATCTTTTGCTGATTGGAATAACTTCTCTAAATCAACATTATAGGGGGCTCTTTCATTGATTAATCTCCCAGTAGGATGCGCAATGAGATTTGTGTGTTCATTTTCAATTGCTTTTATTATCCTTTTTGTCATTTCGGATTTTGAAGATTTAAACCCAGAATGAATAGATGCTATTACAAAATCTAGTTTTTTTAACGTTTCATTTGTATAATCTAATTTGCCACTAGGAAGGATATCTACTTCTGCGCCTTTAAAGATTCTAATGCTGCAATATTCTTTTTGTAATTTTTCTATTTCCTTTACTCTTTGGGATAGTTTTTTTTCACTTAAACCATTCGCAATATATGTGCTTTTAGAATGATCTGTTATTGCAATGTATTGGTAATTTTTGGTTACGGCTTGCAAGATCATATCTTCTGTTGTATTTACACCATCGCTCCAATTTGTGTGAATATGAACGTATACCATTATTGAATTATCAGAAATAATCTTTGGTAGATTTCATTTAAGGGATCACCCCACTTTGAGGTTTAGTGCTTTTTTGTATTAGAAATAATCTTTCGGAGTTTTCTTTTAAGGGATAATTCAACTTCTCCCAAATTTTCTCTGAGTTCAGGTTCTATGTATTGCATTCCAAGTTTTTTGTAAATTTCTTCTTCTGTTTTTCCAACTATGTATTTATGGTTTTTTAATGTAAATAAACCGTATTCTGATAAGGTATATCTATGTTTTAAAGCAAGCTGTCTTAGTTTTACATTATGGTCTTTTGATCCTGTTAAATAATTTAAGGCTGACCCATAACTTTTTTCTTGTAGAATTCTTAAATCCGTATTAATACCTTGTTTTAAAACCACTGAAACTTTTGTGTTACCCTTTGCTAGTATTTTTTGTATTTCTTCTAAATTTGTAAAATAATCTATTACTTCTTTTGGTTTTTTAGAGATTACGAGAATATCAATGTCTCCTACGGTTTCTTTTCTTCTCCTGATTGAACCCGCAAGATCAACTTTACTAATAAATTTTAATTGTTTTAACTTAAACTTTATAGATTCAGCTATAGAAAGTGCGATCCCTATAGAGACTCTTTTCTCTCCCTTTTTTAATAGTTTTATTCCCAGGAGAATATCTTCCTCTGATTTTTTACCAAACTTAGATAGTTTGCTAATTTTCCCTGTTTTAGCCGCTTCTTCAAGTTCTTTTACTGTTTTTATTTTTAATTTTTTATATATTAACCAGGCTTTTTTTGGGCCTAGGCTTTGGATGCTTATTATATCTAATAATCCTTTGGGAATTTGTTTTTTGTATTTTTCAAATTCACTTATTTTATTTGTTTTTATATATTCAATTATTTTTTTTGCTAAACCTGCTCCAATGCTAGGGAGTTCTAGTAATCCTTGTATGTTTTTTTCTTTGTAGATCTGTTCTATATCTTCTGTTAAAGATTCAAGAGTTCTAGCTGCTTTTCTATATGCTGCAGGTTTCCATTGGATATTCAATATTTCAAGGATATCTGCTAAATTATAGAATATTTTTGCTATTTGTATGTTTTTCATAAGAATCTTTATATCAAGAAAATATATAAATTATTTTATTCCTTCTAAATTGATGAAGTTATGTACACTAATCATATTATTGTTTTTTATAAATGGATGTTCATATAAATACTTAGAAATTGATAATGGAAATGAAATTATAAAATTGAAAATTGAAATTGCTGGAGATAATCAAAAGAGAACAAGAGGATTAATGTTTAGAGAGAAATTAGATGAAAATGAAGGAATGTTGTTTGTTTTTGAAGATTCTGAAATAAGAAATTTTTGGATGAAAGACACAAAGATACCACTGGATATTATTTTTATTTCTGAAGATTTTAAAATCATAAATCTAGCTGAAGCAGAATTGTGTAATAAAGACCCCTGTAAGATCTATTCTTCTACAAAAGAAGCTAAGTATGTGTTAGAGATTAATAATGGACTCAGTAAAAAAAATAATATAAAAGAAGGTGATAAAATAACTTTAAGATGAGATGTTTTATTGGAATACACTTACCAGAAGTCATAAAGGACTATATTTATGAAATACAAAAAGAAATCGGACATGAAAATGCTAAGATTAAATGGATTGCAAAGAAGAATTTGCATATAACAATAAAGTTTTTGGGAAATTTAGATGAGGAGAAGTTAAAGGTAACTAGAGAAGTTTTAGGAGATGTTAAATTTAAGAAATTTAAGTTAGAATTGGGCGAGCTTGGTTACTTTTCGTCTTATAATAAAATAAGGGTTATATGGGTAGATCTTAAGCCACCATATCCTCTTTTGAATTTGCATGGAGAAGTTGAATTAAAATTAGGAAATTTGTTTAAGAAGGAAGAAAAGTATGCAGTACATTTGACTTTAGGGAGGATTAAACTAATTAAAGATAAGGATAAGTTTATAGGAAGTTTAAATAGTATTAAAATAAAATTAGGGAGTTTTGATGTAGATGAATTTTATCTTATAAGAAGCATATTAAGCAAAGACGGGCCTACTTATACTGTTTTAGAGAAATATGATTTGGAATAAGTTTATAGGAAAATTAGTTGATTTAGGGGGGATTTTAATTAAACTTAACGCTGTTTATTAAATAAGCTTATAAGGAACAAAAATGATTAATTTTTAATTAAATATGTTTTAGGAGGATTAAATATGGCAACATGCGGGATGTATACATGTAAGAAGTGCGGGGTAGTGAATTTAATCTTTGGTATTTTGTTAATAATAGCAGGATTAGGATTGTGGGGAGGAGCTCCTAGTTGGTGGAATGGGTGGACCATTATAGGGGTTTATCTGCTTCTATGGGGTTTCATGTCTGGCTTAATAGGGAAAGAACATTAAATGTATTCTGAATCTATTACTTTTTTTATTTCTTTTGCTTTTATTTTTCCAATTTTATCTACTTTTTGTATGCTTTCTTCTGTAGAGATTATTACTTTTTTTACTGATTTAAATTTTTGAAGTAATGATTTAGCTAAAGTAAAACCAATACCAGGCAAGGATTGAATTATCAATTCTTGTTGCTCTTTTAGACTCAGAGGCTTTCTTTTTTTTAATAATGGAAAAAGCTTTTTTGGTTTTTCTAGCCTTATTGCTATAGTATTAATGAAAGATGCGGTGTCTCTATAATTTCTTGTATAGAGTATTGGGATTCGATAATCTATGGCTATTGATGATAACATGCCCCTTATTGAATTTGGATGGAAATCTCTGATTTCATAAAGATTTTGAGTACCCTCAATTACTAGTAGTGGAACTGTAAAGTTTTCTTTTAGGTAAATTAATTGTTCAATAATTCTCTTGTCTATTATCGAGTTTAAGAAATCTGATGAAGTTTTTCTCTCTATACCAATATTTAGATCATTTCCTTCAGGATCTTTACCTTGGATTATAAAATCTGCTGTGATTAATTGTTTAACTTCTATATTATGTTTTTTTGCTATCTCTTTAATTAATGGTTTTGGTTCTCTGTGGTCCGCTATTATTTTTGTCATATTAGTTTTATATGTGATAATACTTATAATGGTTGTTTTTTCATTGGAACAAGATGTAATTGTCCATGACGTATTAATGCTCTGTATAATGATTCATCTATTTCTGAAAGTTTGGTTCTAGTAACCCCCGCGTGGTGCTTTATATAAGAGTCATATGGATTGTTTTGAAAGTCTCTTTTCTTTCTCGGAATTAACGTTAATTGATTATAACGTGTTAATGCTTTGTAAAGTGCTGGGTCTTTTTTTGCAAGTTCACCCCTCGTAACCCCCTTATAATTTTCTAGGTAGAAATAGTGAGGATCTCCATTATACTCTTTATTTTTTACAGGTATTAAATATAATTGTTTATAGTATGAGACTGAGCCATAAACTGAATGATCTACCCTTGCTAAACTTCCGCGGCTTACCCCATTGTAATTTGAAAGATAATAATTGTATGGATCATTTTTAAAGTCCCTTCTTGATGTTTTTTTCATCAAATTCTTATCTTTAAAATAGCGCCATAATCTTACATTTTTCCTTTTTAGTCCATTAAGAGAAATTCTTGAGTAATAAGTGTTATAAAAATCGAGCGCATCAACCTTCATACCTATATTTGTAAGTGCCTTTTTTTCTAATAAATTTATTGTTGTTATTGGCTTTGAGTACTTGTTTGCTATTTGCTCTGCACTTTCAGGTTTTAGCAGATCGAGACCATATCTCCTCGTAAGGACTTTGATTTGTGATAGAGGAAGATTTTCTATTAAAGGGAAAAGATAATTAATTCTTGGAGTATAATTAGTTTCATCTAAGCAAATTCTTTTAAAATCTTGCCAAGAAATTTTATTATTTTCTATGTCTATATATACTAGGGAAAGATTATCGTTCTCGTTGCCAATAAGTTTATTCATTCTAGATAATGTTTTTTTGTAAACAAATTGGCAATATTCTTTAATAGTGTCGCATAGCCCAATTTCCTTTAATGAATTTAAAACTTCTATCGTGCATTGCTCTAGAATATCTGTAAGATTGTGGCTGCAATTAACTAATTTCTCAATACTTGCTTTAGAATATTTGCAATCAAGAAATTTTTGAAGTATAGGTATGTTTGTTCTTCTTAATTTTGTTTCTATATCTTCAATTTGGTCTAGGATTTGATGAAATTCTTCTGCCTTTCTTGAAATATACTCTGAGTGTTCTTTATTTTTTAAAATGCTCTCTTTAAAATCATACAATTGATACTTTAACCAGTTGAATACTTCTAGGCAGTATCTTAATCCTTCATCCGTAAGTGAATTATCTTTATTATAAATATTTTTAGGGGCTACTTGTCTTGGATCGTATTCCGGATCGTATAATTTTTTAATCTTAATAAAATTAAAGAACCTTGGTTCTATACTTAGGATATTTTGTGCTAATGAGCTATTTATGTTCATATTAATCTTTTTTGTATTCCTAAGATGATATTTTTCATTTTCTTTTCATCCTTATCGGATTTCCAATAAAAAGCTTGGTCTCTCGTATTTTTTGTTATTAAATGGATTATTTTACCAGCTTTCAACCTCCCAACTCTTCCTGTTCTTTGAATTCTTCTAATACCTGTGCTGGCCTGATCGTAAAAAATTGCTATGTCTAATTGACCTAAAGAGAGTCCCTCTTCCCCAATGCTTGTACAGCAAATAATATTATGTTGGTTATCATTAAATCTTTTTATTGTTTCAAGTTGTTGTTTTTGAGTGATTCCTTCTTTTTGGCCTATTAATTCTACTGGATGTGCGTTAGGTATTTTGCTTATTTCTTTTACAATGTTTTTTACCATATCTCTAAAATTAGTAAATATAATAATTTTTGATTTCTGATTTTTTAATTCTTCTTGAATGATTTCAAGTAATTTATGTAATTTAGGATGGTCTATATTTGACTCTCGAATATTCTTAAGCAATTCGATTGCTTTTTTTATCTGTGGTTCTTTTTGGATTGCTATAGAGGCTTTTGTGGTTTCATTTTGAAGCTTTTCCATAAATTTTGAGAATGATTGGATTCCTTGAGTTTCAAGTAATTCTAGGGCATGTGTTAATTTTATTGCTCCCGATGTTAAAGAAACCCCGTAATAAGAAGCTTTATTTCCTTTTCTAGCCTCTGTAAATAAATAATTTTGGAATGAGAGTAAATCTCTTTTGTTTATTAACGAAATTGGTTTAGTTAAACCAAATGATCTTAGTTGCTCTAATCTTTTTTTGTAGATTTGTGTCAGTAGCTTGTGAATTTCTAAAAATTCTTTAGGAAGATCTACTTCTATAAACTGGATCTCTTTCTTTTGAATATACTCTTTTACATCTGTGTCATCAGTTGATCTTATTTCAATTGCTTCAATAAACAGATTATTTTTTATTTCGTTAATTTTTTCTTTACTTGAGCCTGGAGAGGCTGTTAATGCTAGAATTCTCGGATATTGAGATTGCTTTATGAAATATTGAGAGACTATGGTGTTAGCAAATCTCATTCTACTTCTATGTGCTTCATCTATGACTAATAAAGAAAAATTTTTTAAGAAAACTCTTTGATTCTCTAAATCTTTTTCCAAGGTTTGTGGTGTTGCCACTATTACTTTTGCTTCTTGATAAAGATTGGTTCTCTTTGTTGGCAAAATTGCTCCAGTTAGTAATATAATTTTATCTTTTTCTAGGTTCGTAGATTCAGCAAATTCGTTTTTTATTTGATTTGATAAAGGTTTTGTTGGTGAACATATGAGAATCTTTGATTCTGGAAACTTGTTAAGTCTGTCGATTCCTAGAGAAATTGCTATCTTGGTTTTTCCTAATCCAGTAGGTAGTACAACTAATGTATTTTTCTTTTTTGATGTTTCCAGTATGTTTTTTTGATATTCTCTCAAACCAAAATTGATATTTTGCATATAGCTATACTAGTAAGAAAATTTATAAATATGACTTCTATTAAAAAGTATGGAATTTTTACCTATCAGAAAATACGGATTATGATAGGCATTATTATTTAGATTAAGCCTGTTTTTCTTTGTTTTTGAATCATGGTTTATATTAAGAAGGGAAACTATTTAAGTAATAAAAGCTATTATATGGACATGGTGCTTGTTTCTGCGTCCATAACTATAGAGAATGGTGTATCTACTCAAAGATATAAGTGGAAATCTAAAAATAAAGTTTCTGTATATAGGAAACTAAATAAAAGAGCTTTTGTAAGAATTACTGGTGCCAAATTTGTAAGTAGATTAAACTCCAGAAATAGTATGGCCAAACAGATTAATATAAACTTTTGTAGAGATAAAAATGAGTGGATCTTGAAAATTAATAGGTCAAAAAACAAAGGTTCTACCTTACAAACTTGTGTTGGTACGCATCCTTATCTCCAACTAGTTTTAAATAAGCATCTACCGAAAGAAATATGGAGAGAACATGAATTGAGTGGTAAAAGGACTTATACTAGACCAATTAATGTTGAATTTGATCTGGATGAATGGAAAGATCTTAAGATAGGGCCCAGCGTATTCCTAGTAGAAGTAGAAAAATTGCCTAAGACTTTACTAGATCACTCATTGAAAAATGGCTTTAAAATAGATTTTGTTCCTAAAGGAAGAAGTTATGATTTAGAATTAATTGGACCGGAAGGTAATAAGTTTATTTTAGCTATTTCTTCTCATGTTGCCAAAAATCAAAGTAGGAGTAAAGAAAAAAGAAAACAAAAAATTTTGATGGATATATCTAAAATGTTGCCAGTTATTTATAATCAAAAAGTATATCCTATCATAATCTCTGAGCCTTTGGAGTACGAGGGTTCTTGGTCCTTTACTACCGATTTCTATTTAAATTTTTATAAAGAAAGGTTTGGATTTAAGTTTTTGACCACAGATTTTAAAAAGGATTGGGAGGAAAATATTTGTAATCAACTATTGGAGCTAGATAAAAATGGTCAGTTATGATTTCAAAAAAGTTGAAGATGGAATTTTGCAATTTTGGGAGAAAAACAAGATATATGAAAAAGTAAAGAAAAAAAATATTAAGGGAAAAGATTTCTATTTTTTGCAAGGTCCACCATATACCTCTGGGAGGCTACATATTGGACATGTTTGGAATAATGGATTAAAGGACCAGATTTTGAGATATAAAAGGATGCAGGGATTTAATGTATGGGATAGAGGTGGGTATGATATGCATGGCTTACCTACTGAGATAAAAGTACAAAAAGATTTGGGGTTAAGAGATAAAGAAGATGTTGAAAAATATGGTGTTAGTAAATTTATTAAAGCATGTAAAAAATTTTCTTCTCATATGGCCTTGTTGATGAATAAAGACTTAAAGAAGTTTGGTGTTTGGATGGATCATGACCATGCGTATATGCCGATAGAAAATGAATTTATTGAGGGAGAATGGTGGTTTATTAAAAAAACTGATGAGGCGAAAAGAATTTACGAGGGATTAAAAACAGTTACTTGGTGTTATTCCTGTGAGACTTCTTTAGCAAAGCATGAGTTAGAATATAAGGGTGTGTTGGAAGATTCTGTTTTTGTAAAACTAAAAATAAGAGATGTTGAAAATGAGTATTTATGTATCTGGACAACTACTGAATGGACCTTACCGTTTAACTTAGGCGTTATGGTGCATCCGGATTTGGATTATGTGAAAGTTAAAGTCAAGAATGAAATTTGGATTGTTTCCAAGGGATTAGCTGGATTATTCATACAAGGTGTTGTTGGAGAGAAATTGAATATAATTGAGGAATTCAAAGGTAAAGAATTAGAAGGCTTGCAGTATGAACCACTTTACTACAAAGAATTAAAGGAACATTATGATAAGATAATGAAAGAATCAAAAAAAGCATTTACAGTTGTTATTTCTGAGGAATATGTTGATTTAAGTGCTGGCACCGGATTAGTGCATATGGCTCCTGGCTGCGGTCCTGAAGATTTTGAGGTCGGGAGGAGAAATGGAATGCCAGCATTTAATAATTTAAAAGAGAACGGAGATTTTCCAAAGGATATGGGAAGATTTTCCGGATTAAATGCTAAAAAAGATGGCAAAAAATTTAGGGAAGCTTTAGTAGATACTGGTAATTTAATTGAGATTACTCAAGTAGAGCATGATTATGCTCACTGTTGGAGGTGTGGAAATCCTGTTATATTCCGAGCTACGAAACAGTGGTTTTTGAAAGTTGAAGATTTAATACCTCAGATGCTAAAAGATGCTAATAAAATACGCTGGGTTCCAGAATCAAGTTATAGATCTTATATTGCATGGATTTCTAACTTAAAAGACAATTCAATAACTCGTGCCAGATATTGGGGTACACCAGTTCCTTTATGGAGATGCAATAAATGCATGGATTATGTTGTGGTTGGGAGTGCTAAGGAATTGAAGAAATTAGCTGGTGAGGTTCCTGATGATCTACATCGACCTTGGATAGATAAAGTAAAAATAAATTGCAAATGCGGGGCTAAGAAGGAAAGAATTCCTGATGTTTTGGATGTATGGATAGATTCTGGTGTAACATCATGGACTTGTTTATATTATCCACAGAGGAAGGATTATTTTGAGAGACTATGGCCTGCAGATTTAATTTTAGAAGCGACAGAGCACACAAGACTATGGTTCTATATGTTACATTTGGCGAGCGCTGTTGTTTGGAATAAGGCTTCCTTTAAGAATGTTTATGTGCACGGCATGTTGCGGGATGTAGAAGGTGTTAAGATGAGTAAATCCTTAGGGAATATTATTTCTCCTTATGAAGTTGCTGATAAATATGGAATTGACACTTTACGATATTATACGAGTATACAGAATGCTGGTGAAGATATGAGTTTTTCTTGGGAGGAGATAAAACAAAAAAATAGGAATTTGATAATTTTACAAAATATTGGAAATTATTTGATGAATTATGCTGATAAATTAACTCTTAAAATAAATCCAAAAGAACCAGGGGATTATTATATCTTATCTCGATTAAACTCAACAATAAAAGAAGTTACTGAGATGATGGAAAATTATAAACTAGATCAGGTTCCTTTACTTGTAGAAGCATTATATTTGGATTTAAGTAGGAAGTATATCCAATTAATAAGGGGTAGAATAAATGAGAAAACAGCACATGAAATAATATTCAAAGTTTTATTTTCTTGTTTGAAAATGTTTTCAATTACATGTCCATTTATATGTGAAAAGATTTATTTAGAACTAAAGAAGAAGTATAATCTAAATGAAGAAAGTATACATATGTATAAATGGCCTAAACATGATGAAAAATTAATTGATGTAAAATTAGAAAAAAAATTTGATTTGGCATTTCAAGTGATTAAAGAAGCATTTGCCCAAAGAGAGAAATTAGGTTATGGTGTTAGGTGGCCCCTACTTAAATTAGAAGTCACTACAGAAGATAATTTAAAGGATTTAGAAGAGATTATAAGGCAACAAGTTAATGTTAAACAGGTTATTCTTATGAAGGGGAAGTTTTCAGTAAAATTGGATCCTACCATAACCAAGGAATTGGAAAGGGAGGGGTATTTAAGGGAGGTTGTAAGGAGAATACAAGATTTAAGGAAGAAGTATGGATTGGATATCAAAGACAGGATTTCTTTATGTATCTCGTCTGAAGTAGATTTAAAAGATTTTGAGGAGGAGATAATGAATAAAGTGGGAGCTAATAAAGTAGAATTTAATGGAAAACAATTTAAAATAACTACTAAGGAAAAAATTAAAGAAAAATTATTTGAAATTAGCTTTCAGAAACTTTAAATAGTAATAGATAAGTTTATTAAAAATGAGGTGAATGATGAAAAAAATATTTATTATTCTGTGTTTGCTTGTGTTTATTTATTCTGCGTATGCCTTTTCTTTAAGTGATTTATTTAATATAAATTTAAATATTGTTGGAAAAAGCGTTACTAATAGAGATCCTGGTGTTACATTAAGTAGACCTAGTGATACACAAGTAGTTAATAATCCTGTGGTGTTTAAATGGAGATATTTTGATCCAGAAGATGATGAGCTTTTATATTATATTTTACAAATAGATGATGATCTTAGGTTTTATTCTCCTAAGAACTACAAAGGAATTGGAACTGAACAAAAACTTACATTGGAAGGGGGGTATTATTATTGGAGGGTTCAAGTAGTTAATAAGTATGGTAAATCTTTTAGTGATATATGGGAATTTTATGTCGATCCTCAAATGAAGGTTTGTGAAGATGGCGCTCCCTATTATGAATGTTCTACTAATAAACCTTATTATTGTTCTGCAGGTGATCTAAAGCAGGACTGTAGGAGGTGCGGTTGTAACTTTGGTGGAGTATGCCAAGTAGATGGAAGTTGCCTTATATTAAAATGTATAGACGAGACAATTTATGGATCATGTTCTACTAATAAACCTTATTATTGTTTAAATGGAAAATTAACACAGGTTTGTAATATTTGTGGTTGCGAAGAAGGATTTGAATGTACTGGTGAAGGAAATTGTAGGGAAATTGTAGAAGCTAAAGAAAATGAACCAGCGATAGTTGGTACTGAAAAGGAATTCGGTTTTATTGAGAAGGTAATTTTATTTTTAAAGAGGCTATTTTCTTAATTATTTCTTTAACTGAAAATATGCTTCTTTTTTCTTAAGGGCTTTAAATATAATCACTATCAGCATTGACAATGATATTTTCTAAATTCATT
>CAZPBI010000006.1:11504-25397 GCA_964584825.1 Candidatus Woesearchaeota archaeon | reverse complement strand
AAAAACACTCCGCAAGGAAGTATTTACTATAGGTATCCAAGACAAGATGCCGTCGGGGGGTTCGACGCGAGCTCCTATAGGGTTGGCCTCTATTGCGACAGGGATCCTCAGGTCTCGTACTCCGCACTTAGGGTACGTCGCGCGAAAATTAAGATTTGATAAATTAAAAATAATAAAATAATTTTTAAAAAATTAGATAAAATTTATTCTTTATTAGAAAATCCAAAAGTGTATCTTAAATCTTCTTTATAGTATCTTAATAAGATATAGCCACCAAATAATATCATTAGAATACTAAACCATTGTCCAGCACTTAATCCAATATATCTAATATCATCTCTCAAAAAATCTAATAACAGTCTTCCAATGCCTAATAAAAATATGAAATTAAAAAATACATACCCATCTTTATGATTGTTCTTAAATTTTAATAAGATAAAAAATGCACTAAATCTACCAAGAGCAGCATATAATTGTACAGGATGTCTACAATTTAATGGATCAACTCTTAAAAATTTTACACACCATGGTAATTCAGTAATAGTACCTAAAATTTCTTGGTTAATAAAATTGGCAATTCTACCTAGAGCCAACATAAATATAGCAGGCAGTGTTAAAATATCAGCTAACTTAAAAAAACTAATCTTATTTCTTTTTGTAAAAACATACATGCTAATTGCAGCACCAACTAAGCCACCATGAAAACTTAGACCTCCTTCCCATAAGTATAATATCTTTATAGGATTAGAAAAATAATAATCAAAACCCCAAAACATTACATGAAAAATTCTAGCACCAACTAAAATACCAATTATTAAATAGCTTATTAAATCATAAATCTTTTCTGTTGGTAATTCTAATTTTCCTTTTTTTATAGCTTTGTTTAAAACAATCAATCCGATAATAAATGCAATAGCAAAGACTAATCCATAATATCTTATTTCAAATGATCCTATCCTTACTAATACTGGGTCTATATTTACAGTAATTACATTAACAACCAAATTTTACACCTCCTAAACTCTTCTAATAGGTCTTTTAGGCAAATACTCAGTTCTCTGTAAAGTTGGTTTTTTAATATATATCTCTTCATTATTTTCTTTAATTATCGGTTTCTTAGTTGTACTTTTTTTAACAGGCATTATCCTTTTATTATGAATCCAATAATACAATATAACTAAAAAAACTAAAAATAAAGATATAAATAATACAGATAATACTTTTACTTTAAAATGTGTATTTTTATCTACACTAATTTTATCGATATTAGGAATATTTACCTTAATTTCTTTTCTTGCTTCAATTCCTCTTTGTCTTCCCAAAGCTTCCCCACTACAATCAACATTGCAAGTTTCCGCATTTTCAAAATAATCACATTTCCCATTTTGTATACATCTTGTTTGTTCTATATTGCTTAAAACATTAGCATCTTCATTTTGACCATAAACAAAACTTACAAAAATTAATATTATTATTGGATATTTTAGCATGCTACTCCGAATTTAAACCTATAATCTCCCTTCTTTATTATAAATTGATGTCCTTCTTGTATACCACCAAGTATTATGTTACCATTATATTTTTTTCTAACAAAATAATGCACATTATATCCATCTGGTAAATTTGTATCCATTACATTCTTTACATTAGCAATATTACCATTTAAACAAGCATCCCTAGCTATTTTAATTTGTTGAAATAAGAGTGGAAAATTAATGCTGACTAAATTACTAAATTTCTCGATTTGGAATTTACTATTATCTCTTGTAAACTCCCTTGGAACATCTACTTCTATTGAAACTTGCTCACCTAAACTTACATCAACAAAAACATCTTCCTCATTGTCAGAGCTTATTTCCCATCCCTTTGTCTTCAAAGGAACAAAATTATTGATGCAATCAATCGTTTTTCTTTTAATATAATCTTCTAAACATTTTATAGACCTACCATTGTCGTTTTCTGTTGGTAATTCTGCTGGTAAATAATAAGAATCTGCTGTTCCGGAAATAAGTATATCTGCAGGTAGATGATAATAAGTATAATCATCAAGATCTTCCCTTTCAATTATATCAACAAGTATAGACTGCCATATTTCAGGATATACACTGCAATAATAATTAACATTTGTCTGTAAGGCATAACCACCATGCTCCATCATATTCCAAACTGCATTTTTAGAAACATCATTTAAACATGTTTTTACTATATTTTCAGCTTCAAGTTTTGTTTGTGAGATGTCAATATTTTCATTAATGTTGCTGGCAGATTCAACTTGTACCCGCATTAAGAAAAAAAGAATTAAAATAATAATTATCAGTAAAACTCCAATTGCCACAAATAATGTAACCTGCCCTCTTTTTTGCATAAATATAGATAATAATTAATATATTTAAAGTTAAGTGAACTACCTGCATTGTTAACTTAATGTTTTAAAGTATAAGCTCCAGATCCAGTAAAGAATATCGATATTAAGCCAACTAAAATTGCTACATCCTTAAAAAATTGCATCTGTGCTGGAAACTCTTGAGTAAATGTTTTTAATTCCACTGTCAAAATTGCTACTATCATTATTATTCCTAACAGAATACTTGCCCATTTAGGTTTAAATCCTATAATTAATGCACCACCGGCAATTATTTCAGTAAAGATTAATATAACTGCAAAAAATCCAGGAATAGGAAATCCCGAGCCTGATAACATTTGTGTAATACCAGAAACACCAGCAAACACAACCTTCATTATCCCAGCGGCAAAGAACAATATTCCCAAACCAATTCTTAATATTAATTGGCCAATGTGAGAATATTCTTCCATAAATAAAATTTAAAACTAATAATATATAATTTATTCCTTTAATTATTAAACTATTTTTTAATAACAACAATGTTAGATTTAAAAATCTCGTGCTTATCTAATTTTTATGAAAAATATTGTTATTATAGGCGGTGGTTTCGGAGGACTTTACACAGCATTATATCTGAGAAAACTAAAAAATATAAGTATTATATTATTTAACAAAAATAATTATTTCTTATTCACCCCTTTACTACATGAAGTAGCAACTGGATTACAAAATAGACATAACATAGTATTAGAAATTAGAAAAATTCTAAAACATATAAAATTTTATGCTACAAAAGTTTCTAAAATAGATTTTAATGAAAAATCTATTTATTTTAATAATAATAAAGTTCATTATGATAAACTAATTATCGCAATAGGATCTAAACCAGCATTAAATAATATAAAAAATGCAGATAAATATGCAATACCACTAAAAAATATAAAAGATGCAACAAAAATAAAAAATAAAATTATTAGATCTCTCGAAAAAGCATCTATTTCAAATTCCGAAGATGAAGTAAAAAAATTATTAACCTTTGTTATTATCGGTGGCGGTCCAACTGGTGTAGAATTAGCAGGAGAAATATCAGATTTCATAAACCAAATAAAATCCTATTATAAAATTAATAATATAAACATCTATTTAATTCATCGAGGAAATAAAATTATTCCGCAACTTTTAAATGATAAATTCATAATAAAAACAACAGAACAACTAAAAAAGAAAAATGTAAATATCTTATTAAATACAGAGGTAACAGAAATTCTTGAGGATGGGATACTCATAAACAAAAATCATGTAATAAAGACTTATAATATCTTTTATACAGCCGGGGTAATCCCCAATTCATTAAATACAACACCAAAATTAACAAATGAAAAAGGTTTTTACGAAGTGAATGAATTTTTCGAAGTAACAAATAATGTATATGCTATAGGAGATTGTGCATTAAACTTTAATCCTGGCAATAATAAACCAAATCAATTTTTAGCACAATTAGCAGTAAACCAAGCAAAACATCTAGCAGAAAATATTTATCTCGAATCAAAAGGTAAAAATAAAATTCCATTCATCTTTAAACCAAAAGGTTTTCTTGTTTCAGTAGGTTCATGGTGGGCAGTTGCTGAAATTAAGAAACTAATGTTTAAAGGCAGATTTGCTTGGTGGATCTGGAGAACCATTTACTTATCAAAAATGCCTGGGTTAAAAAACAAAATTAAAATTGGAATAGAATGGTTTATGCTTTTATTCAGCAAGAGAGACGCATCTGAAATTTAACTTATTGTTTTTAAACTAATATTTCTAAATCATAATGATAGTTATTGATTAGTTAAAATTAAATATTCTTAACAAATAACCAATCTTTTCCAGCATCTATCTTCTTGAAATTTCTAAACAAATTCAAATCAACCTTAGATTTTTTTAAAACGCTTAAAGCAATTTGTCCATTCTTTTTAATAACCCTGAAAATTTCACTTAATGCCACTTTGACATTACAATGGTGTAATGCAGTTACAGAAATAACAACATCAAAATAATTATTTGCAAAAGGTAAATCCTCAGCAATTCCTAAAATCTTATAACCATTATATCTTTTTAATAATTCCCACGATGGATCTAAAGCTATACAAGTACAATATTTTTCAAATAGCTTTGTACTAATACCACAACCTGCACCCACATCTAATAATAAACCTCCAGGTCGAATATGTTCTAAAATAATATTAATCTTTTCTAACTGTTCTTCCTTATACAATTCCTCATACCCTCTAACTATTTCATTATAATACTCCATAATTAACTGCATAACAACAATCTTTATAAATGCTAACTTAACTATAGTTAATACATGAAAGGAATCATGCCACAGGAAATAGAAGTATGGTATATTTTGCCAGCCTTGAGAAAAGAATTTACCAAAATTATGGTTGAAAAGGGCTTAACCCAGAGAGAAGTAGCTAAGAAATTATTCATTACAGAAGCGGCAGTTTCGCAGTATCTTAAAGGAAAACGTGGTGGAAATTTGGCATTTACAGATGAAATTAAAAAAGAGATAAAAGAAAGCGTTGATAGATTGATTAAAACAGGCAACATAGTCCAGGAATTTCAAACTTTATGTAGAAGAATAAGAGAAAGTGAAATATTATGTCAAATTCATAGAAAATATGCCACAGTTTCAGCTGAATGTGAAAAAGGAATAATTTGCTTAGAATAAAATGGAAGATTTAATACGGATTAGAAAAGCATTAAATCATAAAGTCCCAGAGAAAGCTGTTCTTAAAACAGAAGAAGGACTAAGTGAAGAGGTAGTTAGATTTATCTCTGAAGATAAAAAAGAACCAGAATGGATGTTAAAAAAAAGATTGCAAGCATTAAAAATTTTCTATGAAAAACCAATGCCTGACTGGGGACCAAGCCTAGAAAAATTAGATCTGAATAAAATAATTTATTATATAAAAGCAGCAGATAGCGGTTATGCAACTGATTGGAATGATGTTCCCCCAGATGTTAGGGAAACATTTGATAAACTTGGAATTCCAGAAGTCGAGAGAAAATATCTAGGTGGTTCAGGAGCACAATTCGAAAGCATAAATTCCTACCACAAACTAAAAGAAGAGTGGTCTAAAAAAGGCGTTATCTTTGAGGATATGGATGTGGCACTTCAAAAATATCCTAATCTAGTTAAAGAATATTTTATGACAAGATGTGTTCCAATTTCAGATCATAAATTTGCTGCCTTACATGGTGCAGTCTGGTCAGGTGGAACTTTTATTTATGTACCAAAGAATGTTAAAGTCACTGCCCCATTACAAGCATATTTCAGAATGAATTCTAGAAAAGCAGGACAATTTGAACATACTTTAATTATTGTTGATGAAAATGCAGAGCTCCACTACATTGAAAGTTGCAGTGCTCCACAATATAATGAAAGTTCTATCCATGCAGGTTGTGTTGAAATCTATGTAAAAAAAGGAGCAAGATGCAGATATTCATCAGTAGAAAATTGGTCAAGAAATACTTTTAACCTAAACACAAAAAGATCAATTGTAGAAGAAGACGGAGTTATTGAATGGATTAATGGAAATTTAGGTTGCCTCAGCGGAGACTCCAAAATATTTACCAATCCTAAGGGCCCAATAAACATTAAATCTATGGAAACAGGAGATAAGGTATATGTGTGGGATGAAAAAACTAATAGTATTAAAAAATCAATAGTAAAAGCAAAGATATTCAGCGGTTATAAAAATGTATATAAAATAGAAGCAGGAGGAAGAGAAATTGAATCAAGCGCCAACCATCCATTTCTAACATTAGTAAGGAAAAAAAACAATCCGTCACATAAGAAAGGATTTTTTTATCAAGAATGGAGGCCTTTAGAAAATCTTAAAGTTGGTGATGTTATAGGGATAGCAAAAAGATTACCTATAAAGGGAAAACCATACAAATTACCAATAATAACGATGGAAAATATTATCATGAGTAATAATCAATATGCAAAATTCAGTATGAATATAAAACACCTTTATAATCAAGATATTATCATCCCTCCAGAAACTAATGAAGATTTTATGTGGCTTTGCGGAATTCTAACAGAAGATGGACATGTTGATCTTAAACATAATAAGATTAACATTGCTGTTTACGAAAAAGAAGATTACAGAGAAGAGTTATGTAATGTTCTCAAAAGATTATTTAATTATACAGTTACTGAAAAGAAAGTGAGGTATATAATAATCAACTCAAAAGTGCTATGTCAATTATTTATCAAGATAGGAATGGCCGGCACGGCAGGTACAAAGCAAGTTCCTGATTGGGTATTTGCTCTACCGAGAAGCCAAATATTGTCTTTTTTAGCAGGTTACTTTGACTCAGATGGACACGCAGTAGAAAATGCAATCGCATTTACAAGTATTAATAAACAATTGTTAGAACAAGTCAAAATGCTGGGCATTAGCATAGGTTGTGGCGTTTCAAGGATTTTCAAACACGGAAATTCAGGAAAAAAAGAAATTTTAGGAATACAGTGTAATGCCAAAGATTCATGGAGACTATTATTTAATGGCAGAAAAATAAAAGAACTTCCATCAAGATCTAAAAGAAAAAAAACCAAAATTAAGAATATCAAGACAAGAATAAAGTATGTAGGATCTCAAAATTTAAATTTCAAAAGTAAAACAAATGAAGAAGTGGGTTTTGCACGAATAAACAAAATAACTCCAATTGGTGTTAAACCTACTTTCGACATAGAAGTCAAAAATTATCACAATTTTATAGCAAATGGATTAATAGTCCATAACTCGGGAGTCACAATGTTATACCCATGTAGTGTATTAATTGGAGAAAGAGCAAGAAGTGATTTCATAGGAATTGCATTTGCAGCAGATAACCAAAACCAAGATACAGGTCATAAAGTATATCATCTAGCAAGTAATACAAAAAGTACAGTCCAAAGTAAAAGTATAAGTAAAGGAAGCGGCATTACAATTTATAGAGGCGTTTTAAAAATAAAAAAAGGATCAAAAAACTGTAAAAGCAATGTTCAATGTGACGCTTTGATGTTAGATTCAGAAAGTAAATCCGATACTATCCCATACATAGAAATCAATGACAATACAGCAGATATAGGCCATGAAGCTACAACAGGGAAAATTAGCGAAGAACAAATATTTTATTTACAATCAAGGGGCCTAAGTTCAGATGATGCAAGAAAGATGGTAGTTTCTGGATTTATTGAACCGATGGTAAAAGAACTTCCAGGGGAATATGCAGTAGAATTAAACAGATTAATAGAATTAGAAATGGATAAATCTGTAGGTTAACTTATCTTCTTACTAAAATGATAAGCAGACAGGATATTTTATCATTAAATGAACCACAATGGCTTAAAAATCATAGATTAAAAAATTATGAAATATTTTCTTCTTTAGATACACCTAAATTTTTTAGATATGGAATAAGTTTAGTTTTATATTTAAAAAATTTTAACTTCGAATTTAAAAAAATAAAAAGTAATATTGAAGTAGACAAAAAAGAATTTATTTCTGATATAGATAACGTTAAAGATCATTTAAAAGAATCTAATGATAAATTCATCTCATTCCATAATGCTTTTCTAAATAAAATATTAGTATTAAAAATACCTAAAAATAAAGAAACTACAATAAATATAAATTTAACTTTAGAGGAAGTTGGTTGCGATTTTATTTTATTAATTACAGAAGAAAATTCTAAAGTTAATATTCTACAAAAAGAATTTGGTTCTGGCATTGCTAGATTTGGTAAGGTTAAAGTTATTGCCAAAGAAAATGCAGAAGTAAATTATGTTATACATCAGAATTTTGAAAATTTACATAATTTTTTCTGGTTAGAAGGAGAAGTTTATAAAAATGCAAAATTAAATTGGTTTACTGCTAATTTAGGTAGCTCATTCTCAAAAATTGAAACAATAACAAATTTAAATGCAGAAGGCTCGGAAAGCAAGACTTATGGTATGTTCTTTGGATCAAATGAACAGCAATTTGATATCTACTCAATAACAAACCATAACGCAAGAAATGCAACTTCTTATATGTTCACAAGAGGTGTTGTAAAAGATAAATCAAAAGCACTTTATAGGGGCTTAATCAATGTAGGAAAAAATGCATTTGGTACTAATGGTTACCAAAAAGAAGATGTTCTTGTTCTAGATGAAGGTGCAGAAGCAGATGCAATACCAAATTTAGAAATTAACAACAACGAAGTAAAATGCAGCCATGGAGTTTCGATAGGAAAAATTAGCGAAGAACATCTATTTCATTTAATGTCGCGAGGTTTAGAAGAATCAGAAGCTAAAAAGGAAATTATTCAAGGATTTTTTTATCCGGTTGTAAAAGATTTTAACATGGACATAACAAAAGATATTAAGGAGAGATTATGAACATTCCATTCACTAAAAATCCAGAACTATATTGCGCACAAGCATGCATGAAAATGATAATCGACTATTTTGATCCTAACAATAATTTAGATCTAGAAAGATTGGCAAAACTTAGTTACAAGAGAAAAGATGGCGGTACAAATAGTGTTGGAATTGTTTTAGCGTTTGATAATTTAGGATATAAAGCAACATTATTCACTAAAAAGTTAAATATTGAACATGAAAATTCAGCTAAAGAATATGATGAGAAATATGGCATTTCAAAAAATGAATTAAACGTTTTAATTAAAAAAGCTCAGCGAAAAAAACTAGTGAAAGTTAAATTAATTACTTTTAATGATCTAAAAAGTTTAGTAAAAAAACAACAGGGCATTATCACACTAATTGACTTTAGTAAAATATCTAAAAAAAATAATTATATAGGACATTATTTAGTTATTACTAATATAACAAATAATTCAATAACATTTCACCAACCAGGTACTGAAAATGCAACACAGAATTGCACTATATCAAAGGAATTATTCTTAGAAGCATTTAATGCAGAAGGAACAGATAATGATGTAATTGTTATAGAAGGTAAAAATGAAAATAAATAAAATAAAAAAAGATTTTCCAATTTTGAAAAGAAAAATTAATGGTAAAAGATTAATTTATTTAGATTCAGCAGCTACAAGTCTTGTACCATCCAAAGTTATTAATAGGATTAAGTATTTCTATGAAAATCAAAAATCCAATGTTCATAGAGGAGTTTACACATTAAGTGAAGAATCTACTTTAGCTTATGAAGAAGCAAGAAAAAAAGTTGCTAATTTCATAAATGCATCAACAGAGGAAATTATATTTACAAAAAACGCAACAGAATCATTAAACATACTTGCGTACTCTTTGATCCAACAATTAAAAAAAGATGATGAAGTATTAATTTCTGAAATAGAACACCATAGTAACCTAGTAAACTGGCAGCAATTATGTAAGAGAAATAATATAAAACTAAAATTTGCCAAATATAATGGAGATATTAATTTAAAAGACGAGATTAATAATAAAACAAAAATTGTTTCAATGACTCATATTTCCAATGTTTTGGGGAAATTAAATAATACTGAAGAAATATCTAAATTAATACACAAAAATAATGGTTATTTAATAGTCGATGGTTCACAAAGCGTTCCTCATAAAAAGATAGATATTAAAAAATTAAACTGCGATTTTCTAGTCTTTTCGGCACATAAAATGCTAGGGCCCTTTGGTATAGGAGTTTTATATGGTAAAAAGGAAATCTTAGAAAATATGTCTCCATTCTTATATGGAGGAGACATGATAAAAGAAGTTACTTTAGAAGATACTAAATTTAATGACATCCCATTTAAATTTGAAGCCGGTACTCCAAATGTTTCAGGAGCCATCGCATTAGGTGAAGCGATAGATTACTTAAATTCAATTGGCATGGAAAGTATAGAAAAACATGAGAAAGAATTAACAGAGTATGCATTAATAAAATTAAAAGAATTAAACAATATAAAAATCTATTCTAATGGTATTGGAATAATAAGCTTCAATTTGTATGATAAAAAAAATAATCTAATACACCCGCATGATATATCTACATTTTTAGACCATGATGGTATTTGTGTTAGAGGTGGTCATCATTGTGCTCAACCTTTAATGAAAAAACTAGGAACTTCAGGATCTGTAAGAGCAAGTTTCTACATCTATAATGATAGAAAGGACGTAGACGCTTTAATTAATTCCTTAAAAAAGACAAGCAAGGTGTTCTCATGAACCTTATATACGAAGAAATATTAGAAAGAAGTAAATCTCCGTTTAACTTTGGAGAATTAGAAAATCCAGATATTCACTTCCATGATTCAAATCCGTTATGCGGCGATGAAGTGGAGCTCTTTGTAAAAGTAACTGAAAACAAAATACAAGAAATAAAATTTAAAGGAGTAGGCTGTACCATCAGTAAGGCAAGTACAGATCTTTTACTTGACATGATAAGAGGAAAAACACTAGAAGAGGCACAAGAATTAAAGAATGAAGAAGTAATAACCCTTTTAAAGATCAAACTCTCACCAATGAGAATAAAATGTGCTCTTCTTGGCTTAGTGGCACTCAAGAAAGGCATTAAGGAGTATACTAATGGGATTAGTCATTAAAGATCTAAAAGTGAGTGTAGAAGAAAAAGAGATACTGAAAGGTGTAAATTTGACAGCAGAAAGCGGAAAGGTAACGGTCTTAATGGGAAGAAATGGATCTGGAAAATCAACCTTAAGTAATGCAATCATGGGGCATCCTAGATATCAAGTAACTCATGGTAAAATATTTTATAATAATGAAGACATAACAGATTTAAAACCAAATGAAAGAGCAAAGAAAGGAATATTCTTAAGTTTCCAATATCCTCAAGAAGTTACAGGCGTAAGCATGCACAATTTGCTAAGGGTTGCTTATAATAACTTAAAAAATACAAAGATTGGTTTTTTAGAATTCAAAAAACTTTTAGATGAAAAATTAAAATTACTTGATATGGATAAACATTTCCTTTCAAGAAGTGTAAATGAAGGATTTTCAGGAGGAGAAAAAAAGAGATCAGAAATATTACAGCTAGCAGTCTTACAGCCAGAATTTGCTATCCTTGATGAAACCGATTCTGGAACAGACATCGATGGCCTAAAGATAATAGCAAACGCAATTAATAAATTAAAAGAAAACTCAAATATGGGAATTCTTTTAATAACTCATTACTCAAGATTCCTAAAATACATTAAAGCTGATAAAGTAGCAGTCATGACAAATGGAAAGATAGTAAAAGAAGATACAGGTGGTAAATTAGCAGATGAGTTGGAAGAAAAAGGTTATGAAAAAATATTGATACAATAATAACAACTAAGTCAAAAAATTAATTTTCTCTCCGGTTTTAAAATAACTAATCTTTTTAATAGGATTGTTCATTCTATAAAGTTCTCCATCAATTATAATATAATTCCCAAGATTATCTTCATTAATTCCACTTATTTCAATCTTTTCAACAAGATAATAATCTACCCTAGCGTCATCAATTAGTTTACCTCTTTTTGCTTTCCATAATAATCCAACTGGAGGAAAATAATTTAATTTTCTGCCTAAAACAAAATCAAACTTTCCATCATCTACCTTAGCACCAGGACAAATTCTCATCCCACCACCGGTAAATTCACAGTTTTGTAAATTAGTCAAGAAACTATTATTTACTTCTATTTCTAAATTTTCATTTATTTTCAGTTTTATGTTTCTACTTTTATAAGTACTATAAGTTAAGGGAACAGCTAATGAATAGCTTAATGATTTAAATAATTTTTTTAATATCTTGCCTAATATCCTATTAGAAAGAAAATTTATCATATAAGAGCCATATGCAGCATCAACAGAATTAATACCAAATCTAAAGAATTCATCTGTACTAACAGCAAATATATCAACTTCCTTTTTATTTAATTTGTTATTAACATAATATCCTTTTATTATATCTAAACCTTCTTCAATATTTTTTATATTTAACCCACGTGCAAGATCATTACCGCATCCAGTTGGGATTATAGCTACTAAATATTCTGAAGTTGGAATGAATGAGTTCATTATACCATTAACAACATCATGAATAACTCCATCGCCACTAACGACTATTAAATTTGTAATATCTTCTACAGCAGCATTTCTAACTAACCTCTCTACATTTGAAAGTTTTCCCTTTATTGCATCACTCATTATTATCTCGCTATACTTAAAATCAAAAGTATAATCAGAAGATTTTAAGATATTGTAAATTCTATCTTCTATAGCCCTTTTAGTATTTCCAGCATTATAATTTATCAATACTCTAATATGTTTCATATTATTCTTCCCATTAAACTACAAGCCTGACAAAGTTCCTTACTTGTTGGCGCACCACATTTTTTACAATATTTAATAGTTTTTCTATTCTTAGAAAACATATAATATTCTTTCAGTCCAGGCAAAGTTGCTAAAAAAGAAGCAATAATATTATACTTAGTACCTGGGAATTTCTTTTCAAATTCATTTAACCAATCTCTAATAAAATTTCTATAACCCAAAACCGCATTAGGGCATTCAACAAATTTATCCATTAAACCATTTAAATAAGCAAAAGTTGCAACTTCTTTCTCAGTTAAAAAATACAAAGGCTTTATCCTTTTAACAAATTTAGGATCATCAATAACGCCACTAACTGGCCCCATTGTCACAGATGCTCTTACATTCTTTCTAAATTGATTCATTAAAATAGCTTGAGCTTCATCATCTAAATTATGTCCTGTAGCAACTTTATCAAGACCTGCTTCTAGTGCTTTTTCATTTAATATTTTCCTTCTAAATACACCACAATAAGTACAAGGAATAGTTTCTTTATCTATTTTTTTTATTTCATCTAAAGTTTTTCCAATTTCATCTTTAAAAGAATATGTTTTCAACATAATGTCTTGTTTTTTACAAAATTCTTTTACAAATGTTAAATTAGGATCCCTATATCCTTGAATACCTTCATCAATAGCTAATGCAATTAATTTAACTTTAGTAGGCTTAAATATCTTATTTAAAATATAAAGTAAAGTTGTAGAATCTTTTCCTCCTGATATTCCAACTCCAACTTTATCATTTTTGCCAATCATGTTATAAATTCTAATAGTTTTCCTAACCTTTCTTTCAAAATAAATATTGAAATGTTTTTTACAAAGAGCAACCTCACTATTAGGAAGTTGAATTATAGCAGTTTGTTTACATGAATGGCATTCCATATTATAAATAAAGAAGAATAAATTTAAAAATTGTTTTATTTTAAAGATTTACTTCTTCTTCAAAAATAGATTTAATTCTATTTTTAAAATATTTAGATATTATAGTCTCCAAAACACTTTTTTCTTTTTATGAATTGAAGAAGGATATCAAAAGCTGCAGAAAAGAAAAAACAAATATATTTCCACTAAAGAAACTCTTCGACCAGAGTTTTTCAAAGCCAAACGACTTTGTATACAACGCTTACAAATCCCACAAGAGAAAGCTTATTCCATTCTTTCGCCTGAATCCAAAAAGAAAATGGAAGTTCAGGTTTATTATAAAGCGGCAAACCAAG
>CAZPBI010000006.1:10326-11494 GCA_964584825.1 Candidatus Woesearchaeota archaeon | reverse complement strand
AATAAGAGGATTCTTTAGCTACTAATCTTAAATATGTTTCAATAGGAACTTTAGTAAAACCAAGTGGCATAGGAAATGGCATATAAACAGTTTCACCGCGTCTGGGTGGTTGCTACTTATAAAAATTTGACATAAATTCGTTATGCGATGAATCTAACTTATAATATCTAATTAAAAATTTTATATCCCACCCCAGTAAGGGGAAATCTTTATTTAGAATATTTTTATACATCTTATTCCTTTCATTTTCATTCTCTATAGTATAATCTTGGAACGTAATAATTAGTCTTTCGGAATCTTTTTGTTTAATTTCATTATAAAGCAATGTTAGAAAATTTGAATAATCTGGTAATGTGGCCTCTGTTTCTTCTAATAATTTTCCATATTGCTTAACAAAACTTCTTCGTGGTTTCAATTCTTTTTCTTCCACTTCTCTAAAAAATTTTTCTCTATGATACGGAGGGATACGAACAGAGAACTCTTTTGCTCTCTTATCGGTAGTATCTATTATAGATTTTAATATCTCTAAAGTTCTTTTTAGAATAGGTATATTGTTATATTGGAGGGCAATATATCCTATAAAAGGATCGGCTACAGACTGTCTAAAAGATTGTACTATCTTCTCAAGAAGTGGCATTCTTTTTTGAATATCACCAAGAGACTTGTCAAATAATCTTAACTCTGCTTTACAAAATACCTCTACAGCAGGATCAAGACCATTTTTTATTAAAGATCTTTCATCTAAACCAAAATGCCTAATGGCTAATTCGTATCTATTTTCCCAGTTAGGCGATTTAATAATATCCATTTTATCTTAACCCTTCCAAAGGAATATATTTATCCACCAGAAATCACAGATAATAACTTAATTTCATCATTATTATTCAATTCTTCATTACCAGTCAACAATTCATTATTCCTTGTTATCAATACAGTATTCTTGTCAACATTTAATTTATTAAACATATCATTAATATTATCTACATCTATTTCTCTAGTTAAATTATTTCTTTCGATAAACACTTTTATCTTCATCTTAATCTGATAGCCTCCAAATTTTTAGGAGCATTAGTTTCAACTTTTGCAGTTTTATGAATCGAAGAAGCCAAATCTAAACATCTTGAGGATTCTCCATGTATAATAATAACTTTTTTAGGCTTAGGATCAC
>CAZPBI010000006.1:0-10316 GCA_964584825.1 Candidatus Woesearchaeota archaeon | reverse complement strand
GCACAGTTTCAACTCTCATTCTTACATGTACCAATTCCATTCCCTTTTCACCAGGAAAATAAACTTCCTTCTCACCATTTTGTACTTTTCTACCTAATGAACCTTCTCCTAAATAATTAACAAATAATAAGGCATTTTTTGGATTATCAGCTAATCTCCTGAAATATTCGACAGAAGCTCCTGCCACCATCATTCCAGATGTAGCAAGTATAACACAAGGCCCAGTTTCTTCAATAACTTGATTCTGTTCTTTTTTTGAACCCACTCTTATAAATATGTCAGATAAAAATGGATTTTCATCTTTATGGAATATTGATTTTCTCACATTCTTATTTAAATAATCAGGATAAGCAGTATGTATAGCAGTAACATCCCAAACCATACCTTGAATATAAACAGGTAATTTCTCTAATCTTCCTTCTCTAATCGCATTTTCTAATATTAACATAATCTCCTGTGATCTTCCAACACCTAAAACTGGAATCAATAATTTCCCTCCTGCTTCTTTTGTTTCTTTAACTAAATTTAAAATAATATCTTCACTAATTTTTCTTGAAGGAAAGATGTTATCTTTTGCCCCATAAGTAGATTCTGTTATTAAAGTTTCTGCTCTAGGAAATTTATTTAAAGCAGGTTCTAATAATTGCGTTCTTAAAAACTTATAATCCCCTAAATAGACAAGATTATGCAGCCCATTTCCTATATGTATGTGTGCAATAGCAGAACCTAAAGTGTGTCCTGCATTATAAAATGTTATCCTAACATCAGGGGTTATATCTGTAACTTCTTCATAATCTAATGTTACAGCATGTTTTACCATTTCCTTAACGTCCTTAGTGCTATACAATACCTTATTATTTTCCTTTTGTGAAACACCCATAGCATCCAGACATAATAATGCTCCTATATCTCTTGTAGGTTCTGTCAAATAACAAGGTCCCTTATACCCCATCTTATATAACCATGGTAAAAATCCAATGTGATCAAGATGTGGATGTGATATTATTACTGCATCTAGTTCCTCTAACTTAAATTCAGGTGTATCTAACATAGGATATTGCTCTTGTCCTTCAGCAGCAACATTAATCCCACAGTCCAATAATACTTTAGATTCAGAAGTTTGTAATAAAAAACAACTTCTTCCAACTTGTCTTCCCGCACCCATCACGGTTAATCTAACCCAATCTTCCCCCTTCTTTTTTATATAACCTCCATAAATCCTTTTTCCAATATCATTCAAGAATTTTTTTCTATGATCATTATTTTCATATAATACTTGTCTTATGTTCTCTACAATCTTGGACCTTATTGGGGGGCATCTTCTTATCTCAGGAACCCATAATGTCTTTTTCCTTACTTCTTTCAATAAATCTCCTTGCTTTCCAATAGCTAATCCTGGTTTTTCAGCTTCTATAATAACAACAGATCTTTGAGCGTCAAACAATATCCCTGTAATCCCAGCATCTTTAGGCATTAATTTTTCAATATCAGCTTTTGCCTCATCCTTATCCTTACAAATAGCTAGATCAGGCCTTAATTCAACCCTCTTCTTTATAGTATTAACTATCTCTTTCAGTAATCCATTTGAATTTATAAAAAAATCCTTATCCTTTGTATAGAGTATTATATTGGCACCTTCAAAACTTGTGTCAGATATTTTACTCTTATCTTGTATGAATTTAAAAACTTCTTTGAGTATTTCCATTGTAAATATAATTAAAAATTTAAAATTAAACAGTGATAGTAGTATCTATCCTCTTAACGAAAACAGTATTTACTCCATCCTTAGTTACAGTTAATACATCTATACCTTCACCAGTCGCAGCATCTCTTTGCATTGCAGCATTTATTGATTGAACAGCCAATTTTATTCCATCTTGTAAACTTAAGTCTTGTTTATATAAAGTATCAAGAACCCCTAAAGCATTCATAAATCCAGAACCATCAGCCATATATTTCTCATGCTCTAATACAGAACCATCTGGTCCTAGTTCAAATAAATGTAAACCGCCATTGTCTTTACCAGCTAATAAAAATGCTGTAATTCCGGGAATTGTTGAAAATTTCCTTATATTATAATAAATTATACTTCCTAGTAAATTTGCAACTTCCTTTACAGTAGGCCTTTTAGCTGTTCTTATTGTCTTTAATTCAATCTCCGCCTTAATCAACTTAGTTATTAACTGAACATCAGATACAGTACCTGCTATCGTTACAGCCAAATAATCAGTTAATTTAAACACTTTTTGAATATTCTTATTAAGTATTATCCTTCCGGCAGCTGTAGCTCTTTTATCTGCAGCAAGAACAATTCCATCCTTGCATACAATACCTACAGTTGTAGTACCTTTCTTTACGAAATCTTCGATATCACTCATCTTAAATCCTTTTAAGAAATCTCACTTTTTAATTATACAAAGTTATTTATAAATATTTCGGTTTACTAGACTTTTAATTTTATTACCAATAGTAATTTATATAACCCCGGGTTTCCTTACTCATGCATCAACTTGAACTAGAAGAAATAATATCTAATGAAACATCAGTTGATATAATAGAAGAGGCTATTTATTGTTTTATTGGAAAGAATGTATGTAAAGCAACTAGGTATAATAACAAAATAATAATCAAATGTAAAATAAAGAAATACGAACCATACTTAGCTTATCTAAATAATCAAAAAGAAAAATTCATAAATTATTTAATTGATTTTGTAAAAACTAAAAATCATACCATCTAATCTCCATTCCTTAATCAAATTATTAAGAAAATCTCTCACTTGTTTAAATTTTCTTTTCTCTCTAGCATATAAAATATCATTTTTAACATAAACCTTTTTATGTTTTACTTTAAACTTTTTTATATTTTTTTTATCCTTGATGCTAGGTCCTCTTAATTCAATATATTCACTTAATTTATTATTTTTTAATAAAAACCAGAGAGTTATTTTATCTTCATAATTAAATCCAGATTTCCTAATTTTATACCCTTCTAAAATTAATTGTTTTTTTATTTTATTGAATAATGAATAATACCTTCCAATATCTTTCTTTTTTTCTTTTTTACTAAATTCAATTTTTATTGCATTTTTAGGCACTTCTTCTTTTTTAGGAATAAAAAACTTTTTACTGGGATTTTTTAAATATTTTTTACATGCCTTAATAAAAATATAATACTTTTCTTGACTTAAAGCAGCTGCACTATTTCTATTTTTATCAACAGGGTCAACTAAAGTTAATGGTGATGTTAATTTTGAATTATTTAATTCTATTAAAGGATTTTTCAATAATTTTTCAGGATCTATTACAGTTTTATTTTCCCATTTACTAACATTTTTTATTAAATTTAAAAAACTTTCATAATAAATAGTTAATATCTCTAATACATATCCAGAAAATCCTTGAATATAACTTTCTGCTCCATAAACTTTCTGTGCTTTAGTAAATGCTTTAGTCAATCTAATTTCATCCTCTTTTTTATGTTTCTTTACCCATATAGAATGTAAGGGAGAAACATCTGTAATATTAATAGAGTCACTTGCTTTATTTATATCTAAAATAGGAATTATTTCGAAACTTAAATCTATTTTTTTTACCCTAAAATAATCTCTAGACCCATGAATTTTTTCTGGTTTTAATTTTTTAATTGCTTTTTCTAAAATATCAGATAGTTTATCACTTTTATCTTTATATTTTTTATAATTAAATTTAACAAAAATATCAATATCATGTTCTCCCCTTAGCCAAGTATCTTTTGCAAAACTTCCACCAACTATTGGTTTTGCATCCTTAATTTTAATTTCACTTAAAATTTCATTAATCTGTTTTTTAATTTCAATACTTTCCTGTTTACTAGGTTTTATTTTTTCTAGAATTTTTAACATTAATAAAAAATAAATTTAATTATTTAAATATGTTATGTTATAATCGGCTTTGTTAAAAAAGTATCTTCTGTTAAATAAGTCTGATTTTTGTTAAATAAGTAGAAAAAGTAGCTTATTATAAGGGCATTGGAATAACTTCTAATTTCCTCTTATTATTTGGTACATATTCAACTAAAAAATAAACCATATCATCACCAAAATTTCCTCTTTCATCAACATATTCTTTACTGAGGGAAACATCAGTGGGATTACCCCTTAGGTCAAAAAATTCATATCTATCACTTAATCTTTTTAGTCTACCGATTCCTATTACGGCAAGCGGTTTACCAGAGTCTTTCCAACTAGGGTCTATATCTGTTAATCTATCCTGTAAGTCATATGTTTTAAGATTAATTGTTAGGGTCATTTTTCTCCTTTTCAATATATACCATTAAGCTTTTATCTAATTCGTTACATAACAAATATTTACCAGAATCTGGAGGATTAGATAAACTCCAATCATATACTGAACCAAGCCTTAACTCATGTCCCGATAATAGTATTTCCAATTCTCCAAATTTAAGTCTTATATCTGGAGTAGTATCTTGATTAACTGGTACTCTTTTATGGGTTAAACCTCTACCAAGTTCAAATAGGACATCATCTAACTTACCATGATATACCAGATTATCTGGACCATCACCAGCAGTTACTTTAATTTTTAGTGGTCTCCCTAGGAAATTCTGTTCAATATATACCATTATTTGATTATAATCACTTAAATTTTGGTTCATTTTTCCTCCTTTGTTCATGAAATAAGTATCATGAAATATACTTTTTATTACTATTATTAGAATTGAACTAGTATATAAATCTTTCTATATTTACTACTTAATATAAGTAACATAAATTAATGAGAAGATTTATATTCTCAATGATATATTTTATTCCTGTAGGTAGGCATTCAACTATCGCTTTAATACTTTAAATGGTTACAAAGTGAGGAAAGTCCACCCACCTATAAGAACATAGATTCTTATAACTCATAAGAGTAGTTGTCTAACTCAAGTTAGATACCAGAAATGATAGGCAACCGCACAGAAACGATACCGGCTATTGATGAAAATGATGCCTGAAAAGGTTGATATTTCAATAGTTAGGATGAAACGGCGAGCCCCAACTGGTGCAAGTTAAGCCTTAAACAAGGTTAAGACGCTTAGTTAAATGTTGAAATGAACTTTTCATATGAAGTTCAACAGAAGGTGGCTTATACCCTACCTACATCCTTAAGTTATAAAAAGGTATTTAAACTAGCTATTTACTATATAAAGTATATATGGCAGACAATAAAATAACTTTACCACAATCAGGTGGGGGTATAGTAAGATACCTTGAAGGATATAAATCAAAAATTGAATTTAGCCCGTGGGTTATAGTTACAATAATAATTGCAATTATAGTTTTTGAAATAATCTTACAGCAATTTAATTTATTTAATCTATAGGAATTATAAAATGTTTCCAGGTCTTGATCCCAAACAGATGAGACTAGCAATGAAAAAGATGGGGATTAAGCAGGAAGATATTGATGCAAAAGAAGTAATTATCATTTGCCAGGATAAAAAATTAGTTATCCAAAATCCTCAAGTTTCAAAGATTCAAGCCATGGGACAAGAAACTATACAAATCATTGGTAATATAGAAGAGCAACCACTAGAGAAATATTCTAAAGAAGATATTAAAACAGTAATGGAACAAGCATATTGCAGTGAAGAAGAAGCAATAAACGCTCTTTTAGAAACTAACGATCTTGCAGCAGCAATATTAAAATTAAAAAAAGAGTAGGTATGAAGATATATCGCAAATTGCTAGAACAAGCTAATATAGATTTTAAAAATGCGGATCACATGGTTTATGTAACTTACCCGGTAGTTAATGATCCAAAGTTAGTAATAGTCATAGCAGAAAAATTATACAATTCAGTAATGGATGCAATAACTGCCATTTTAAATTATGATTACTTATACAAAAGGATCTCATATCTACCATTAAATGAAGAAGATAAAGTTAGATTATTCAAAGAAGATTCAATAAAACGTTACAATTTAAAAAGAGAGATATTAATTTTAATACAAGAATTAAAAGATATAATAGAATTTAGAAAAAAAGCTCCACTAGAATTCGTAAGAAAAGAAAATTTCGTAATTTGCAATGCAAGATATAGAACAAAAACAATTAACATTAATAAAATAAAATATTATGTTTCAGATATAAAAATATTCCTTGAAAAAATAAACAAAATTTTGAAAAATGGACTTTGAAGAATTTGAAGAAAGTGCTCAGGAAGAATTGAAAAGGGCAGATCATTTAATTTATGTTACTTTGAAGTATACAAGAACAACTGAAGTAATCAAAAATACAATAAAAAGACTAATTGGTGCATATGATTTTGTAGTTCTAGAAGCATTAAATTATTTAAAAGTCAAAGATATTTCTGACGTTCCAAGAAGAAGAATTATACAACTTAGAGAATATATACCAAAATTAAAAAAAGAGAGAGATTTCTATTTATTATTAAAGGAAATAGATTCTGCTCCTTACAAATCATATGAAGAATATAGAAAAAATGTCACATTATTAACCAAACCATCTAATGTAAATGTTGAAAAATTAAAAGAGTATTTTGAAAAAACAATAGAATACGTAAAGAATATTGAAGAAAGTGTTAGAAATAAGAAAGAAAGTGTTAGAAATAAGAAAATAAGGAAAAGATAAAACTTATAAACTGATTATCCATCATTATATCCATGAACAGAGTTGATTTTATTCATGAGAAGGATTTCATCCTTAAATAAGAATTCTGATTTTTCTAGCTTGAGCAATCTTTATAATTCTAAAATTTCTAATAAAAACTATGGCGGAAGTGGTGTAGTCTGGTTTAACATGCAAGCCTGTGGCGTAAATTACATAGCAAGCTTGAGATCGCGGATTCAAATTCCGCCTTCCGCTCTATTAATAAAGAGGTTAAAATGGAATTAGGAAGAGCAAAGGGAACAGAGGATTATCCCCCAGAAAAGAAAATCATAAGAAATGAAATAGTTGAAATTCTAAAAAGACTATTTGAAAGATACGGATTTAATCCATTAGAAACACCGATTTTAGAAAAATATTCAACATTATCAGCAAAATACGCTGGTGGTTCAGAAATTTTAAAAGAAACATTTAGGTTAAAAGATCAAGGTGACAGAGAATTAGGCTTAAGATATGATCTAACAATTCCTTTAGCAAGATTTATAGCAATGAATCCACAAATAGGCTTCCCTTTCAAGCGTTACCAGATTGAAAAAGTTTTTAGAGATGGTCCAATTTCTAGAGCGAGAATAAGAGAATTCTGGCAATGTGACGTTGACATAGTCGGAGTTAAAAGTTTAATAGCAGATGTTGAAATTATTCAACTTGCATTAGATGCAGTAAAAGAATTAAATCTAAAATGTAAAATAAAAATAAATAACAGAAAATTATTGACAGAGATTATCGAATATTCAGGCATAAAAGAAAATACAGATTCTATAATACTAACAATAGATAAATTATACAAAATAGGATTAAATGATGTTAAAAAAGAGTTAAAACAAAAAAATCTTTCAGATGAACAAATTAAAAAATTAATTTCAACAATTTCAGTTAAAGGAACAAATAAACAAAAACTAGAAAAAATCTCAAAAAAAATAAACAAGGAAGGTATAAAAGAACTAAAACAAGTTCTAAAATACTTCAAAAAAGACGTAGAATTAGATCCTTCTTTAGCAAGAGGATTGTCCTATTATACAGGGACTATTTTTGAAATAATCTTAGTAGATAAATCATTAGGTTGCAGCATCGGTGGCGGTGGCCGTTATGACAATATGATAGGTTCTTTTTTAGGAAAATCTGAAATACCTGCAGTTGGAATTTCCTTCGGCTTAGAACCACTAACGGCCATATTAGAAACTATAAGAAAAACAACAAAAACAGTAACACAAGTTTATATTATTCCAATAAAAATTTTAGATAAGTCACTAAAAATTGCAAATAAATTAAGAAATGAAGGCATTAATGTTGATATAGATTTAATGGACAGGAGTATATCAAAAAATCTAAATTATGCCAATAAATTAGAAATACCATTTGTTATCTTTATTGGAGAAGATGAATTAATACAAAACAAATTAAAATTAAGAAATATGAAAACAGGAAAGGAAAAATTATTAACAATAAATGAAACTATTAAAATATTAAATAAGTAAAAATGAATTCTAGACACGCTCACTGATTTTATCTAGTACCAATTGAATATTCTTAAGACCACTAAAATATAACTTCGCTGGGCTGATAAATAAGAGCAAAAAACAACAAACCAAATAAAATTACAAATAATAAAAATATAATAATTAATGGTATAACATAAATCAATGTAGCTTTTAATGTGCTAAACTTAAAAATCTGTTTAGTTCCTATAATAAGTAAAATCAAACTATAAATAAGAAATAATCCTCCTATAAAAGGTATCCATCCAAATACATAATATGGAGCATTAGAATAAACCTTAAGTTTGTAAGCATTTTCATATTTCCATTTTCCACCAAATATTCTTATCCACATCATTAATAAAAATGCAGAAACAAAACTTGATAATAAAACAATTAAATAAATAAATATAAACATCAAAATCCATAAACCATTTGTAATTTCTGGCAAGCTAACTAAAGCATTGTAAGAACTTCTTTTGCCAATTATAAAAAATATTATGGCATTTACAATAATAAAAAACATAAAATAAATAGCAAGAAACTTAAATGCTTCTTTAATACCTTTCTCTTTAATTACATTTTTAAAAAATTTCCTAGGCGAAAATAGAATATCTTTTAATTTACGCATCTTCTTTATACTCACTTATATCGATTTCACCAAATGGTATGTCCTGTTCCATGTTTATTTTACCTTGATTTTCTAAATGCAATAAAGGCAAAAAGGTCAACACCTTATCTTCTTTCCCATTAGAAGGCAAAAGTTCAGAAAATTTTACCTTTGGCCTTATTTTAAAAAATTCTTTTAATTTATTATAAAGATTCTTCATTAAAGAAGTAATATCAATTTTCTTTAAAGGCAGTTCTACTTCTCTAATTACTCTTTCATCAGCTTTTCTTCTCATCCTTTTTGTTTCTACTTCAAGAGCAGCTTGTAATGCTTCCATTAAATCATTAAGATTAAGCTTTCTCTTCCTCGCTTGCGGAGTTTTAATAAGTAAACTAGGTATGTATTTAAATTCACCATGTTCTTCAAAGTCGTCACTCAAAATATTCTCTCCTTCTTTAGGAAACAATAAATCATCAAAATCAGCAATATCTTCATCAACAAGCTTAACAGATTTAATCCTTAATAATATAGCTAAAGCCAATAAAACCTTACCAGAAATATAAAAATTAAGTTCTTCTAATTTCTTAATCCTTTCTAAATATTTTTGAGTTAATAAAGATATGTCTATATCCCAAGGATCCATCTCCTCAGACTTAACAAGAGTATAAATAATAGATTGCCAAGTAATTTCATCCTCATCTATAAGCATATCAAATATCTTTTCTTGCATATTTCAATTGAAAAATGATTACTATTTAAATATAGTGTTATGACGAACTGTTAAGTAAACTTCTGGAATTTTAAGCAAAAAAATTAAGTTTTCTTAACAACCAGCTCATTTTCTTTAATTTCCGCCTCTAATTCTTGTCCTTCTTTCCATTTTAATTCTTCTATAATAAGTTTTGTATAATTTTTTCTAATTCATCAGTCGTAGTAATTTTATCATCACGGTATGCCATATTTCCGCTTCTATCAATAATAACGGTAGAATCAAGAGAACGTATTCCATATTGATTAATGAATTCTGGATAGAATCCAAAATACCAATCTCCACCGAAATTGTTTTTAAAATTCCTCAAATCCTGCAAACTTGAACGCTCTGATTGTATATCTAATGAAATTACAACTAAACCATTACCAGCAAATTTGTCATAGACGGGCTTTATTTGCTGTGCCTGCAACTTACAGCTTGGACACCATGAAGCCATCGCTTGTAGAATAACAACTTTTCCTTTAAATTGAGATAGCTTTATTGTCTCTCCGCTCGTTGTTTGTAAGCTGAAATCTGTTGCTGAACCAAGATTTGTTTGGGTTTCTTTTACAGCGTTTCCTGTAAATTTCGGAACAAAGAAGAAACTTGCTAAAGCTAAGATAACCATTGCTCCAATTATCAAATATGATTTTTTGAGTTTTATTTCTTCCATACTTCGCATACACAGTTTAGTTTTAGGGATGTAAGATAAAGTGATATTAGCATTAGAAAAATTGCAATGCTTACAATAGGCCATTGATATTCAACCAAAAAGAAAATTGCGCCAATTCCTAAAAAACCAAATACA
>CAZPBI010000005.1:15436-26596 GCA_964584825.1 Candidatus Woesearchaeota archaeon | reverse complement strand
TAAAGGCTGGGAGAAGTTGAAAACATGACCGACAAACTTGACAAATATTGCATTAACTGTAAACATCTCAAAATGGAGAATGAGTTTGAAAAGGAATTGCCCAGAAATATTAAGACATACATATCTTTCTATTGTCGGCTTCCAAGACATAAATGTTATATGTCCAATCTTGATGCTTGTGATGATTGGAAGAAAAGAAATAAGGCAGAATGGTGGTGTAAATGAACCAGAGTAAATGTCTTGACAAGCAGAAATTGCTGGAAATTGTTGAAGAAGCAGGGAAGGCATTTTTGATTGAATCATTAAGAAACAAAAAGGATAAAAGATTTTTCTTAGGAGCAACACTTACTTGCGAAAGCATAATTGAAATAATAAATGAGGGGTATTTTGATGCAAAAGAAAAAAGAAAATAAGGAGATGAATGTAATGGATGATGAAATTAAGTTAAAAAAATTTAAAAATGAAAGATTGAAACTTACCAAATCATTAGGATATTATGAAAGTAAACAAAGTAAGTATTATGGACTTTGTTGTTCTCAAAGAAGAAAGATTGAGGAAATTGAAAAAGAGATTTCAGCGATTTCTCATAAGTATGAAAAGAAAGATTTAGTTGTTTTATCAGAAGGAGAAAATTTTGTAATTGCAGAAATTCAAAGACTGATTGGAGCGAAAAGATATAAAGTTTTTGAGTATATGAATAGTCGTACTGGAACAGAACACACAATAACTGAAGATAAAATTGTTTGTAGAGTTCAAAGTATTCCAAATCGTTTTGAATTGAAATTAAAGGAAGTGAAGAAATGACTAATACAAAATTAAGTGGAAAAGAGTTTATTACAGCATTCGTAATTGTAGGCATTTTTATTGCTTCTATTTTTGTTTTTGCTTACATTCCTGAAAAAACAGCAGAAAATATAAGCGAAGCAAGACAATCAAAATATTGGTTGAGTGGAAAGGAGAAATTAATTTTGTATGATGGTAATTCTCCTTTAGGTAAAAGTATGAAAATTGTTTTTAGCCAAAAGTATGAGGAAAAATTACTTCCTACAGAAGAATGTTGTAATGGAGAATGTTTGGATTATAAAAAAGTAAAGACAGAGAAAGTTTTGGAGATATGGGTTGAAAAATCAACAGTGTACACAACTATATTTCCAACAGTAACTAAAAAAGATTGTATAGATGAAAGAAATATATGTAGCATATCTACAACAGAGTGTGATTCTCAGTATGATGATTGTACAGAAAATAGAATGAAAGGAGTTTACAAATCAAGTGGTAAGAATTATAAATTAGATTTCCCATATTTTTACAAAGGTAAAGTTGAAATGAAAGAAATTAAAATGACTCCAAAATTAGATGATAATATGCAAGAGTGTGAACAACGTAAAGAAAACTGTTTAGAGTATGGAAATATAATTACTTCTTCAGATTGTAGAGGAGAAAGAGAATTTTGTCTATATGGTAATTATGGAAGAACAGAAAATAGTGAAAGATTTTGTGATATTCAACATACAGATTGCATGGAAGTTAGAAGGTTTAAAGGAATAGATAAAGAAGAAAAAGTTTCTAATTGTCAAAAACCATATGATGAATGTGTTGGAAGGATAAAAGTTGAAGATAATATTATGGCATATCAATTCTCAACTCCATTAGTTGATGGATTTGATAGGATAAGTTTGGCAGATGCAAACAATCTTACAGATGAAATAAAAGAAGAGGCATTGGATAGTTTTGTTTGTGTATTTGATTGTATGAATGATGTAAGTTTTTGTAGGTATGAAGTGAAGGATGGAATAATGGAGGTAAAAAAATGAAAGAATTAACAGAAATAGGAGTAGTTGATTTTATAGCAATAATTATTTCTACAATAGTATTTTCAGTATTTGGTTCTGCTTATTTTGGAAGCATAGGAACAGCAGTTGGTGGAGTAATTGGACTTTTAATAGGTTTTATTATTGCAGGAATAGTTAAGTTTAGTAAATAGGTTTTAGAGGTATATGAATTAACTAAAACCCCTAACCTATTTGGTAAAAGAAGGTGTTGAAAAGGTGGAATGATGGAAAGAAATAAAGAAATTACACTGTTGGAAAGTTTTTATTGGGTATTGGCTATTATTTTAGTATGTGTAATTGTTGTTGGTATTTTTGCATATGCAATTCCATATTTACATTCTCAAGAAAAAGAAAATAATACTATAATTTTGCCTCAGAGTGATAATGGATTTGATACTGCTAAAACTTTTAGTATAACTTTTAAGCCTCAAAATGATGCAAATTGTATAAAAAATGTTGTTATTGAGGAATGGTTTACTAATGAAAATCAGTATAATAAAATAATAGATTTGATAGAAAATACTGAATATTGTAAGACAGAGATTGTAAAAAATGAAAACAATTATGACAGAGTTGAAATCTGTAAAAAATATTATCCTTCTTTTAAATTTTTAGTTTCAAATAAACCAATGTTTACAGAAGATGGTTTCCTTATTAGAGAAGCTAATTTTGTAAATGTGTTTGATAATAATATCTATACACCTAAATGGTATAAATTCTTTATAATGAAAGATAATAAGAAAGTGTATATTGCAGATAACAGAGAAGTTACTACAACTAACACTGATGTAATGTTTGATTGTGGAAAAGATGTTAATATTGCTAATACAAGTCCAACTATTGAAATTGTTAAAACCTATACCATGGAATATAAAACTTTTGATGCATTTGTTCCTGAAAGCATAAAACAAAAAATGTATGAGCAATATTTAAGGGATTATCCTAACGAAACAGCATTTTGTTTGGATTATCAAATTGATGTTAATGACAATATTCAATTGTTAAATTTTACTCCAATAAAGATTTTATGGCAGGACGTAAATAAAGTAACAACAGAAATATGTGATAAAAATCAAATTAAAGGGCATTCGCATACTCATATAATAGACGGAAATAATATATGTAATCCAAGTAGAATGGATTATGTTATAGAAGAGCCTTTTGGTGTAATTGTTTGTGGAAATGAAAAACCAACACAAATAAAATTTTATAAATCTATGGTTGAAAATGCTTAGTAAGTTTTGCAAGAGGAGAGGTGAAAAAATGGTAAGAATTAAAATAGGTGAAAAAGATAAAGTAAGAGGGTTTTATCTTTTACTAACACATTATCCAATAACTGCCTTTACAAATGAAGAATATGTTGTTCCAAAAGAGTGTATTAGAGAATTGAAAAAAAGAAAGATAAAGTTTGAGATGGTGAAATAAGATGTATATATTTCCATTGTTTTATCCTGTCGGAGGAGGTGGAAAAATTAGCGATAAAGATTATTTTGTAATGAAAATAATACTTACAATACTTCTTTTTACACTTGGCTATATATTTGTTTATATGTTTGTTGATACTATGAAATATTCTTCACTTAGTATTATTTTTATTCCACTCATATTAGTATTAGCATTATCGTTATGGTTTTTATGGAGTGAAGAAAAATGAAAAATAATAATAGTCGTGAAATAAAGTTTGATAATTTGCTGTTAGCACTTGCAATTATTTTTTTAGCTTTTGGAGATAAAATTGGTGCAATTGCTTTTGCAATTGTAGTTATTTTATGGTTTGCAATTGAAGTTATATCAAAGGTGAGAAAATGAGTTATGGTAATAAGTTTGTAATTTGTTTTTTCATTGCAATTGTATTTTTTATAAGTTTATACGTTGTTTCTCAGTATCCACCAATTGTAGCTGAAACATTCTGCAAAAATACATTTGGAGTAGAATATTATTCTGAATTTATACGATGGTCTAATTACAACTTTTTATGTGTAAAAACATTCCAAACATATAAAATAATAGATGGCGAAAAAATGTATGGAACTTATCATGTGAGTGAAGGAACATTTGGAGTAAGAAAAAGTTTTAGTGGATATATTGACGGAGAATTTGTAGAACTTGTTTTTCCTACTCCAAAGATTATATATATGACAGATTGGGGAGAGGAAATTTATATTCATAACAAAATAGATTACGAAAAAGCATATGATAAAATTGGAGTAGCAGGAGATTGAAAAAATGAAAAACAATAAAATTCCACCACTTGAAACTTCTGAATATTCAAAATACAATCATACTCATCCAGAGTTTTTTTGGTTTACAATGGCAGGTGTTGTTGCAATTATTGTAATTCTATTTTTATTGTTATACGCAGATAAAGTAGATAATTTAGAAATCAATAAATATAATATTGTTTGTGTTGAGTATGAAAAACAAGATGAGTTGTGTAATATCCCTCTTTTTAAAACAGTTGAAGAAAATGGTGTTTACACAATATGTGTAGAGCATATGAATTATACTTCTTCAAATGTAATAACTTGTGAAGGTTTTAATACAAAAAGCAATAGTTTTAATGTGAAAATAATAGATTGTAGTAAAATTTGTAAATTTTATGGATTACAAAAGAAAGATGTAAATGAAGATATAACTATAGTAGTAAGATGGTGAGAAAATGAAATTTATAAAAAACATTAAAATAATGTGGAAAGCAAATAAATATTTAATGGAAAGTATGCGAAGACATCAAAAACTCAACATGCTTCTTTTGAAGTTTGCAGATGAATGTTTGAAATTAGGAAACTCCTGCAATGAGCATAAGTATTGTAAAAACAAGAGTTGAAGTAATATGAACATTGAAGATAAAGATGATATAATATTTTTCTCATTTGCAGTTATTGTTTGCATTGTTATTATTCTTTTATTTATGATAATTAGAGGGTAAGAAAATGAAATATGAAAATTTTTGGAAAAGGAAAATGAAAATAACATTTAGTAAACCCTTAGACTATCACGGAATGGTTCATTAAGGAATGAGAAAATGCTATGCTATGTTGTTCGGGGGGACTGTTTTGAATGGCTTGATACAGGGATTGTGCCTGACTTTCTTTATGACTGGAAAGATAGCCCTGATGAAGACAATTACAAATATTCTATCGGTGATTTAAAACGATGGATTGGTTTCTGCAAGGAAAGGCTTAGTGAGGGAGAACAAACAGTTGATTATGCCGGTTTTCTGAATAAAAACGATAAGATACAATATGTTAAATTGGAAGAAATGATTGCCTTTTGCAAAATTCAGATTGAAGCAATTCAGGATGCAGATTATTATAGACGTTGGAAAAGTAAGAGATGGTTGAAATGAAATGCAAAATAAAAGAACTGAAAAGATGATAAACGCTGATGAACTAAAATATGGATGTATATTATTAGCTGGAGGAATAGCATTAACTGAGAAAGAATTTTCTGGATTTTATAAAGCTTTAAAATTAGAATATTTTTTAACTCATAGGAGAAGTTAAAATGAAAAAACAAACAGATACTTCAGAAAATTTTGTTGATGAAGTATATAAAGAAAGAGATTTAAATGAAGAAAAAGATAGACAAAGAACTATACTTGGAATTGTTTTTCTTGTTTTGCTTTCTCTTACTTTAATTTGGGTTGTTCCTGAATTATCTAAAAGTATAGAAGAAAGGAATGTAAATATAGATTGGCAAACAATGAGTAGTTATTGTAGCATACCTATAAATAATACTACAAGATGTAGTTGGGATGATAAGTCTGAATGTTTTTTTAAAATTTCAACTAATAGTGGAGAACTTTCTCTAATACATTGTTATGAAAACATACAAGTAAAATTAACTCCTACTGATAAAATAGACAATTCAACTGTTGCAGATATTGAAACAAGACTTTATACTTGTAAAGACGTTAATGTTTGGTTTCAAAGAGATTGTATAGACGAAATTGGTAGATTTGAATTTTCACCAAGATGTGCTACTTGGGAAGGCAAGACTTTTTGGAGTGGTTTAGTTTTGAAAAATTATGATAATGCTATTGGAATGGTTTCAGATTACAATAAAGAAGTAATAGAGATAGATTTAAATGATATGTTATTAAATCCTTTTAAAGATTGTAATGAGTTTGTAGGAGAAAAACAAACAAAATTAGTTTGTCCAGTTAAATTTACAGATAAAACAACAAAAGAAAAAGAACAATTTAATTTATCTCTTATATTTTTAAATGAAGCAAAACCAATGTTATTTTATGATATTTTTTCTATAAGGAAAGAATGTGATTGGTCTTGAAGTGAGAATAATGAAAAAGAACAAATTAACAAAAGATGAATTATATAGAAGAAAAATTAATGAAAAATTAGGGTTTGAAGCAGCACACTATGAAGTTTTTCCAGATATTGTTGGAAGCAAATTATCTTTAAGAGGCACTAAATACATACAACCAAAATCAGGAAAAGAAAGAACAGAATTACAGCATAAAAAGAAATATTGCTGTTGTGGTGGTCATAGCATTAGACAATACAAAGAAAGAAGAAAGCATCCTACTTGGAAAAGAAAGGTAAGAAGAAAAAAATTAAGAATGATTAAAAACGAGGAGGAATAAATTATGACAACATGTAGAGAATGCAAATGGTTTGATAGTAGCGAAGAGATAGATATGAAAACAAAGAAACTCAAAGAGAGATTTTACTGTGAATATCCTAGTGGCAGAGATAAAGATGTAAAAGAGATGGATAATATAAAACCATGTGAAAAGTTTGATGAGACAACAGAAGAGGTTGAAATTGCTCATGAGCCATATGTAGAGTTGAAGTAAATGTTAGATGAAGGAGAAGCTTTGCGCATGGCAAAGAAGATAGATATAAATACACAAACAGGAGAATGCAAATATGAATTCGACAAGAGCGCAAGCAAATTAACAAACAATCTTTTTTCAATATTCTGGTTTTATCTAATACCTTTCTGTACATTAATGTTATGCATTTTAATTATTATATCAATGTTTGTTTATTTTCATAATTTTGTCTATTCATCAGCTATTAGTATCAGTGGTGAAGTTTTTTTAGTTTTTGTTCTTGTAATGCCAGTATTGATGTTTTTATTCATTTGGTTATTGGTTAAAATGGGATTGACAACATTCGGTAAAGTTGAAAGATTTTTCATTAAACATTATTATTTTAATTTCATAGATTGGCTAATTTCCTATGAGAAAAAGAAGAATGCAATATTAGTTATTGGCAAACAAAAAACAAAAAAAGTTGTTGTTCCATTAACTGATTGGAGAGAAAAAGCAAATTCTGAAACAGTTAGATATGCTGTAAATTTTAAGGTTAGTGGAGAATACAGGCAAAAATTAAGAAATGTTGTTTTTGAATATATTGATTATTATAGAAGTGTAAAGAACATGTTTCATAAACAAAAAGAAGTTATACCTTATGGAAATGATATAGTTTTAACTTTTAACTTTTGTTCTCCTCCTCAAAATGGAAGTATTAGAATTTGGAAAAATTAAAGTGAACAGATATGAAAGATAAAATACTCCTTGATAAATTCAGAAGTAAATTTAAAAGACCAGTAAAATTTTATAAGTATCAACTTGGCAATGAAGAAAAAATATTAATTGAAGTGGGTGGTCTTAAATCAGGAGAAGTAAAAACCAAGGCAGAACGTACAGAAGGGCAACATAAAAAGAAAAGATGTATTTGTGGTGGTCATTCAGTAAGAGGGCATAAACAAAGATGGAAATATCCAAAATACAAAAGGAAAAGGTGTAAAGATGAAACATAGTGAAAAGTATTTGAATTGGAAGGCAGAGAATAGAGTGAAAAGAGCAGAATGCGAAAAAAACAATTCTCATGAATGGGAAATGTCACATGTAGGTGTTGAGTATTGTAAAATATGCGGGAAAGGAAAACCTAACCCTAACAGAGAAAAGAGAAGAAGAGTTATTGAGCATATATGATAAATTGAAAAGCAGAAGGAGCAAAGCTGAGAAACTCCTTCTGCTGAGATACCATTTGCCCAATAATGCCTTTTTTAGCTATTCTATGTACTATAATATTATATTTGTTGTTCTATTTAAATCTTTTTATTTTGCTGCTTCTAGTATTGTTTTTATTCTATTTATTTTCTTCACATAACTTTCCAATATATCTCCTACTATTGCTGTTGGTAATTCTACAGTTATGCTTATTTGTGCAATTTCATTATTGTTGTATCGTAATGCACCACTTATTAGTAATTCTTCATCACTTGTAAATTCTATATCATCTGTTGCTAATTCACAGGTTTCAAATGAAGCAAAGTTTGTGAGTTCATTTAGTTTAGCTGTTTCTATTCCTTCTTTTTTTACTTTTTCAAAATTAGTTAGATTTATAGATAGATATGCACTACTCATTTTCTTTTTCTCCTGTCCGAACTTGCCCGCTTTTTACAGGATAAATCAGACAATTAATATTATATTTATTCAACTTTATTAATCTTTTTATTTTAGGTATGTGTAGAAGGTTATGTTTAGGTGGTTTTGTATAGGTAATTAGGTGGAAGAGATAGATAGAAAGTGGTGTAAAGTGTTATTTTGTAGAAAAACTAATACCTCCTAAAAAGAAGATACAATTATAATAATATTTACCTTTACAATTATAAAAATTTATAATTGTATTTTATCTAAATGTAATTCACTGTAAAATATCTAAAAAGGTATAAAACTATCCAGAAACACCTCAAAACATAAATAGATTTATAAAGAGAAACAATTATAAATTATAAAAGGTTTTATTTAATGTTAGATGAAAATAAAATACTGATTGATAATTTTTCACAAACCTACTTCCAAACCAAGAGTGAAAAAACTAAAGAATTATATATGTTTCATTTAACACATTTCTTCAATAAAATCAATAAATCTCTTTCTGAATTAACAATAAATGATATTGGACAATATCTAAACGAGAAAGATAAAGAGATTATAAAGAAGGTTAGAACAGGAAACTGGGAAATAGGAAGAGAAAAACTATCAACACGAACAAAGAATTGTATTATGAGCATTATCATCTCCTTCTTAAATTTTAATAAAAAATATAAACTTGCAAAAGATATAAAGGAATTACGCAGCCAATCAGGAAGGCGTGGGCACAGAGAGCCGATACACCTAACTCCTATTGAGGTTAAGAAACTCCTATCTGTAGATATTAATAAGGAAGATGAGATTAATGAAAGAAATAACATGATTGTAAAATTCTTATATGAGACAGGAATGCGTGCTGGTGAGTTGTGTAAGTTAAAAGTCGGAGATTTAGATTTAAACAACATCTCTAAAGAGAATAAAATCATCACAGTTATTGGTAAGGGCAACTTTGAGAGAAAGGTTATAATTCCTTCTTGGTTGCTCCAAGAGTATAAGGTATTTTTAAATAGATTTAACTCTTCTTCTTATTCAGGAGATTATTTATTTTTAAGTAGGAGAACAAATTCAAACATCACTAGACCTGTCAATGAATACACTATCTGGTTTGTGATTAAAGAGAAGGCGAAGAAAGCAGGAATAATCAAACAAGGAAAAGCCATACATCCACACAAGTTAAGAAGTACTTTCATAACTGAATTGCACAAACAGGGAGAAGACTTGTTAAAAATCCAAGCATTAGCAGGACATATGAGCCCTACCACAACCAAAGAGTATGTGACAATTAGTGAGAAGGAATTAAAAGAGACGAGATTACCGCCAAAAATATAGTAGGAGAAGTGATGGTAAAATGTAGTTAGTAAAGAAGTAGAAAAATTGTGAGGAGGTGAGAAAATTGAGGAGTTGGTCTGAAGTTAGAGAATGTGTATTATGTGGCAATGCTAATAATCGTTTTGGAAATGCAAAATATTGTAAGAAATGTGCAGAAATTGTAGCAGTAAAACAAAGAAAAGAGGCAATGCAAAGATGGAATGTGAAAGTAATTATGATAAGACAACAAACTCAAATCATACAACCACAAATACAACAACTTCCTAAGGTTGTAGAATCAGTGGTATTAGTACAAAAAAACCATGCATGAAATTTCAAGTAAGGTGGGAGTGTGGGAATTAGAGGCAGGCGTTTATACCATCCGCAAGCAAATCCCCGTCTCTGGGTCTGGCTTGCCTCTCACCCTTGAAAAATAATTATTACCCCCATAGTATAGTGGTCAAGTACACAGGGCTTTGAACCCTGATACGAGAGTTCAAATCTCTCTGGGGGAATGCGGGAATGGAAGGAAGATATATTGTGATATAAATTCACAGTTTAGGAGTGGTCTGGTCGCGACGACATCTGTGATACTAAATTTGCAATCCCTGTCTAGCCTTGATTTCGGTGCAACTCCGACCATCCGCACTAAAATAAAAAGATTTATAAATAACAACATTTATATAATTTATGTAATTTATGTAATTATTAATGTGTTGTGGGAAGTTGGTAACATCTATCTTGTTAGAACAAAAAACCAGAGATAAATTTCTCCATCTTAAATATAGTTATGAAAAAGTGAATGGTAGAATTTCTTGGGACATGTTTATTAATTTTATTTCAGAAAAATTGGAAGGTGATAAGACATGGCTGATGAAAAAGAAGTAAAACAACAAAATAAAAAACTATATTTTAATGCTTTTATAATTTGTATGATATTAGGAAGTTTAATTATGGGCGGTTTAATAGGAGCATATGTTACAGATAAAGTTTATACTAAATCTATAAATAAATACGTAGGTGATGTTAATGCTTATGTAAATCAAACCACACAACTAATAAAACAATACACAATTGATGGTAGTTTGATGTATAATTATTTCCTCTACACTCATGTTTATAGAGAAATGCAAAGTGATGAAAATAAGTGGACAGTAGACAACCAAGAGGTTTTAAACACAAACTATTCATTAAACTTCTACACAAAAATGCTTGATTATGGAGATAGCAATTTAACAAATCTAATTATGGAATTTAGTTTTTGCAATGATGAATTAGATGCAATAAAAACAGATGATAATAGAATTTCAGAAAAAAGAAAAGAGTGTAATAAAATCAAGCCTCAGATTGAAGAAGTAATGTATAGCATTATGAAGAATAGATATGATGAAAATACTTTCAAGTATGAGTATGAGATAAAGTGAGATGCATGTCAATGAAAATCAAATGTGAAAATTGCGATAAAGTTGTTGGGTATTGGGACAAACACAAAGTTCCTTCAAAATATTATTTGATTAAATCAGTAGTTATGACAGGAATATCAGAGAAGTACAAGGGTGAAGTTGCAAGTTTTTGTACAATGAAATGCTTGAAGGAATATGATAAGAAAAA
>CAZPBI010000005.1:4658-15414 GCA_964584825.1 Candidatus Woesearchaeota archaeon | reverse complement strand
GAAGGATTTATTGTAAGTGTAGATTATGAGAAAAAGAAGTTTTTCAAAACAAAAAAAGAAGCAATTACCTTTATAACAAAATCAATAAGTGAGATTGATTTTGATTATAATCACAACAAATAAAAAGGAGGAAACTATATGGGAAGTTATTCAAACATCATAACAACAGAATATACAGTAGAAAAACCCATCACAAAGATTTTCGGCATACCACTAATGATGGCAGTGATTTTAACAGTGGCAGGAGCAGTTGGAATTTACGTATTAGCAACTACATCCTTACTAACGCTAACATTATTCAATCCAGCAAGTATCCTAAATTCAACTATTGTAAGTGCAATAGATGCAAACGCAGGAGACGACATCAACTACACATTCACAATATATAACGGAAGTACTAATGATGTAAATTTCACAATATTATGGGACGAAAATTCAGCATTAGACGACAATGGACATGTAAAGATGGATATTCTAAATAGTGATGGAAATGTTATATTAGCAACAAGCCAAACAACAGAGACAGGATACATTGACGGTAACCATACTACAGCGAGGCTTAGCGACCTCAAATTCAATGCTGGAACAACTTTCAGTGGAATAGCAAGAGTTCAATTTGATTTGAATGCACTGCCAGGAAAGTACGGACTACAACTAAAAGTGATTCCAGGAACTCAAAAATTTAAATGACGACAAAAATAAAATAGGTTTTAGGGGTGTGTTTTAATGCCTACCCCTAACCTATTTGGTAAAAGAAGGTGTTGAAAAGGTGGATGAAATTAATAAAATTCATTTATTAATAGGCTTTTGGTTAGCAGTTATTATTGTAATAATATTAATGATTGCATTAGTGTTGGTTGAAAATTTATGGTATTTGGGAGGATTTTTTATTTTGTTTGTTTTGTTTTGGTGGTATAATAAAATGTTCATAAAAAAGAAAGGAGGAGAAAATGTTAAAAAACTTGTTAATCCTTTTCCTATTTACAATTAGTTTGTTAGCATTTACGCAGGCATTGGATATGAAGATAAATAATGTTACATATACTCCTATATCATTAATTAAGAATACTGATATTAACTTCAATATTGAAGTACTTAGTGATAATGGAGGAAATGCAAAAATGATTGTTAAAGTAGGGAATGATGTAATTAGTGATAATAATTTTATGATTGATGCAAATACAACAAAAAATGTTTATGCTATCTGGAAAGATGTGAATAAGACAATCAATAGTGGAGATTATAATGTTGAATTTAGTTTAGTAGATGTGAATTTTGCTGATAGCAATTCATTGAACAATACTTCAACAAAAAACATACAGGTTGGAACAGGAGTTGATTTTGTAATTTTAAGTTTGAATTTAAGCAACACTAACCCTTCTGCTGGAACTACATTAATTCTTACAACATATTTTACAAATTTAGGAGATGTAACATCAGGAGACATGAATGTTTGCTATTATGGAGATTGGAATAATTTATATTGTAGTAGGCAAACTTCAACAGCAGTAAGTGAGGTTAAGACTTTTGTTTATAGTTTTGTCATACCAAATGATTGGAATGGCACCAAAACCATAAGGGTTAAGTTGGATGATGGAAATGAAGTTAGTGAAGTAAGTGAAGTTAACAATTGGAAAGAAACCCAAATATCAACATTACAAGGAATTGATTTATATGTTCCTTCAGGAGAAATAACTTACTCAGAGCAACCAAAACTTAATACTGTCACACAATTCATTGGAAAGATAAAAAATATAGGAGGAACACTTGCTCCAAATGTAGAAGTTAAAGTTTATCATACCTCTTATTCTGAAATTAATCTAATTTTTACACAACAATATGCTGCAATATCTCCTGGTGGTGAACAAGAAATTAGGTTTATTTACACTCCCTATACTACAGGAGGAGATAGAATATATATAATTGCTGACCCAAACAATTCAACAATTGAAAATGATGAAAATAATAATTTAGGAATAAAGGAATTTGCTGTTGGAGAGTTGGACATAAACGCCTTGCGTGCTTATACATTGTTTTTTGATATTTACAAAGATTGCATAAGTTTGATTTCCAACGGAGATAGATTAATTGTTAATGGTCTAGTTGATGAAAATGGAACATATTATTTGGATTTTAAACTTACAGATAGTTTTGGAAGTCTTATAACTTCAGGAAAACAAATTGCTGGCTATGAAATAAATCTTCCTAACAGAACTTTGAGGGTCATGGATGTAAGTAAGTTTGTGGCAAGAATGCTGATAATTTATGCAACTCCACAATCAATAGAATATACAAATTGCATAGGTGATGTTAAACAATTACAAGAAGATAAAGAATACTACATACAACAATTAGAAAATTGCCAAATATCTAATAGAGAAAAATCTGCAATTATAACAGGAAATGAAGAAGTTAAAACCTCACTTCAAACTGATTTGGATATTTGGAGAAATAACTTCTCTACATGCAATGGAGAAAAATCAACACTCTCAACAAATTTAGCTTTGGCAGATAATATGTGTATGCAAAAACTACAAGAAAAAGAAACAGCAGATATGAATTTTTGTGCATTAAAAGATGCAGAAATTGATAAAGAAAAACAAGGAAAAATATTAGGTTGGGGATTATTTTTTGCTAGTGTTATTTGTATAGCAGGAGTTTTAGCATATAAGTATAAAATAAGAAAGGAGTTGTTTTAAATGGCAGAAGTATTGGAAGTAGATAGTTTATTGTTGTATTTTGGAATTGTCGCAATAATTGCACTTGGTGTAATGATTTATTTATACTTCTTCCAAAAAAAGAACCCAAAATTATTGGAGACAGAATTTCCACATACCTCAGGAAATGCGGTATGGATATTTGGCGGTGATGAAGGAACAGGCTACACCTCTAAGGTTGCATTACCAAGAGTAGAAGAAGGATTAGCAGATGCAATTTTAGAAGATGGAACAAAATTAGTTAAGTTAGATATAGGAGAAATTAAATACCCTAAAAAGAATTGGAATATTGCATTTGGAGCAGGAACTTATCCAGTGTTTTGTAGTAGGGATAAAAATAATGTTAGAAGGGATTGGTTGAATATTAGTGAAGAGAAATTAATGCATCTCAGCCAAAAGGCGTTGGAAAGATATAAAACACAGGCGAAAGTTGAACTCATGCATTCAGCTGAAATTAAGGACAAGCGCAAAGGAGAATCATCTTCAATGTATGAGGAGATATTATCAAGAAGAGGAAGTGATGAAGAATAATAGAATGTATTAAGTGTAGAAAAGAAATACAAGAAGTGTATTTAGTATATGGTAAGAATAAAAGCTACATACTTTGTTGTAAGTGTTGGAAAAAAATTAATAACAAACACAAAGAATTAGTAGATAATTTCATAAAACAAAAAACAAAAAATGGAGATGTGATAAAAAATGGAAACAAAAACAGAAAATAATACAAAAATTCAGAACAAAAAAGAGAATGTAATATACGTAGGCAAAAAAGGTGTGATGCCTTATGCATGGGCAGCTTTGATACAACTCAAGAGCAACAAAGATGTATATATACAAGCAAGAGGAAGAAACATCAGCACTGCTGTAGATGCATCACAAGTGGTTTGTAAAAAATTAGAAAGCGGAGCAGAAGTAAGAAGTGTTGAAATAGGAACAGAAAGTGTTGTATCAAAAGAAGGGCAAAAAGTTGATGTGTCAACAATCTCTATAAAAATCTCCAAATGAGGTGAAAGATGGTTAAGGGTAGAGAAAGTAAAGACGAAGAAACATCAACTTTCAAATCTTCAGAAGAATCACTGATATATAAGGTAATCAATGACGAAGTAAAAATTGACAGCACTAATTTCATGGATTTACTAGAAGCAGTTGTTAAAGAGGAAGACATCGAGGATATCATTCCAACACTTGTTGATAAATTAAAGCCTTATTTAGACAACTGGACAGAAATAGGTTTTAATAGAAGTGATTATTCACTATTAGAAACTGCTCCTTTAGAATTGCAAACACAAACAGCTTCCACAGATGAAGTGATGTTTTTGGATTATATAAAAAATGTACATTCTAATTTATTAGCTATGGTGACAGCATATAAACTACAACAAAGATTATTGGACTTCTTCTATAAGGAAAATGCGAAAAAAGAGGAACATATAAATAAGTTGAAAGAAAGATTAAAAAGCAAAGGAATCAAATTTGATGAAGATGAGGGTAAGAAGAAAATTAGATATGAAGATTTTTTGAAGAGAAGAGAAGATGGCTGAATCAAATATCAAAGAAAAATTGAAAGAAGAAGAAAAGCCTCAAAAAGACAACCGAACATATATAATTGGTGGAGCAATCCTCCTTGTAGGATTGTATTTAACAGGAATAATAACCCTACAAACTTTTGGAATAATATCTGCAGTTGCAATATTCATGTATGTGTTGTTTGTTTGGCTGCCTGATAGAAAGAAAGCAGTAGTTAAAGCTTATATTCCATGGAATCATGAGAAAGAATATCCTAAATTGAAAGAAAGATTATTAACAACATTTGGCATAACTAACTTTCATTTTATGGGAACAGTAAGTGAACCAGAACATGGAGAAAGAGGAGCACAAGGTTGGAATCAATATTATGTTGGCACTGCACATATTCCACATTTGGGTTACAAAACTATAAAAGTAAAATGCAGCATATTGAATAGAGAAATTCCAGATATAATTCCAAACTTCACATGGAGAGAAACTGATAAAACCAGTATTAGCGGTGCAAAGAAATATCCTGAACCAATGGAAATTGGTGGCAGATATTATCCAGTAGAATATCCTATATACAAAGCAAGAAAAGGTGTTATGGAAAAACAATTAGAAGATGCAGCAGAGGCAGAAGCAAAAAAGAAAGAAGAAGAAGAAAAAGAAGAAGGTGAATGATGGGTTTGCATACATTTAGCAGAGTAGCAAAAATTGAAAAAGACCAGATTTGGATACCAGGAAAAGCATATATAAATAAAAGCTTAACAGTTAATTTATCCAAACCTAGGAGGATATTTTTTGGAGGATTAAGTGGCAGCGGAAAAACTTTTGCAGCAGGTACAATTCTTAATCAATCAGAGAATGTAATCTATTTTGACCCACAATCAAGGTTTAAGGAAACCCTAATTCAACAAAATGAATTAAAAAATTGGAGATATTTGCGCTTCAGTGCTGATTTAAATAAAGATACTTTCAGAATGAATGTAAGGGATTTAGATAGTAGAATAATGAGTATCTTTTCCTATAGGAAGGATTTTACCTCCTCTAAAACAAGAGAGGTGTTAAATAAATTCCTTCGCCGTCATAAGGAGAATAAAACCTATAGTGAATTAGCTAAAGTTTTGAAAGAAAGTAAATTGGATTATTTGTTAGATGCATTAGATGTTATCATACATCCAGAAGATAAAGGCATTCCCATTGAGGAAATACAGAAAGGGAAATGGGCAATTGATATTTCACAATTAAATCCGCAAGATATTGTTATTGGAACACTTACACAATCAATAATTGGATATAGAGTAAAAGAAAGTAGAGATAACAGTGATGGTGAGAAAATATTTGAACATAAACCCCTTATGATTGCGATAGATGAGTGCCAAGAATGGGCAAAGAACGATACAGCAACAGGAAGTGCATTTGGAGAGATAGCAGCAAGAGGAAGGATATATAACATCTCCTCTTCATTTATTGGCGCTTCTCAGAGCAATATAAATACAATCGCTAAAGCGCAATTACAAATCTTTTTCCTTTTCCAATCAACTTATGAAATTGATAAGATGAAACAAGCATATGGATTAGATATTTGGCCTGGCGTTATGGAAGGATTGCCAACATATCATTGTATATACTATAATATTGAGGATGGCGTTGTAACTCCAAGAAGAAAAGGAATTAAATTTGATTTGTATTATCAAAAATTCCTTAGGAAAAAAGTCAGAGAAATCGCTCCTACTAATGCTGATTATATTGGTAGAATAAGGAAGCCATTCTAATTACATATATATCTTTCCTCTATATTATATCTCAACAACAAACTAATTAAGATTTACCATAGTTAGGTATAGAGATTACATATCTTTTACCAACTACTAATACTTCCTATACCACACTAGGAGTACTTATCTAATGCTATGTGTGTAATAAATCCTCCTAAGGAATATACAACCAAATAAGGATTTATGAAATATAAAGGAATTGATAGTAAAATTCCTGCCTTTAGTGAATGGGCAATATCTCTATGACGAAGTTGTGTAATATAAAACAGCACTATTACTCCAGCTAATCCTCCTAACACTACCCATAAATTTGGGTAGAAGTAATTATACACAAATGCTGCTCCTATACCAATCAAAAACAATCTTTCTACAATACGGTTGGGAATTGAGTTCCCTATATCAACATCCGGCAATACAGAAAATGCAACACCAACTATAAATCCCAATCCAATCAAATTCATATTTTGCTGAATGTTGTTGTTAAATAAAAAATATGTAATTATTCCAAACACAATAATTCCTGCAATCAGATGTTTTTGGAATGATGACATTTTTCTACTTCCTTTATTTAAAAATAAATTCTATTAGGAGGAATTGCTATTCTACTACTGAAGTATATTCTATGGGGTTTCTTCCTCTCCTTATAAGGTCTTTTTTAACAATTTCTTTTATTTGTTTCAACTCGTATATGTGTTTATCTACACCAGAAGGGTATGGTATCATGGACTCAGCTATTTCAAGATTTTTTATTGCATCTAATATTCTATAAAATCCATATTGTAAATTACTATCTTCCTCCCTTGTTGATTCTTGCCCTATTGTTCTTCTATGCTCTTTTACATTTACCATATTCCACACCTCCTTTTTGTAATTTGCATAAACTATCCTTTATATATTTTTCTCATTTGTATATATTTTTTGTATGCGTCTTGAATATTATCAAATTCCCATTGCCCTCTACTACCTCTTTCATCTCCATAATCAACAACAAATTTATTTTCTGATATTTGGTCTACAACTACATACATACCTTCTGTTCTTCTACCTTCTTCATCAAATGTTGGTTGCTCCCATAAAGTTAATGTTTTAGGATAATTTCTTCTAAAATGCTCTTTTACATCAACCATGTTTTATACCTCCTTTTCATCTCCCAAACACTCTTAAAAACTCTCCACTTGCATCTTTCAATAATATTATTGAAATGAAAATCAAAATTCCAAATATTGATAAATAACCCATGCTATATAGTTGTGGATTTCCTAAAGAAAGATGCAATAGCGGAGCAGCTAATGTAGTTATTAGCATGGCATCGGTTCCAAAATAGCATGTGGCATTTGTGTTCGTTACGAATAAATTCCCATCTGGACTTATGCATAATGGTGCTTCTATCAATAAGAAGGCATTTGTTAGCAAAAATATTCCCAAACTAAATTCACTAATGATTTTTAAATTCAATTTATGTTTTCCATTTAATGCAAAAACTGCAATTAAAAACAAACTACCATACATTCCAAATTCTTTTAATGCCCAAGCATATAATATTGGATAGTCAGGGTTAGAAATAAAATAATTATTTGCATAGGGGATGATTATCCATATCCAGATGAGTGCCCAACCCATTACAGCAGCAAATAACTTTAATTCATCTTTTGTTATGAAGTTCATTTTTTATACTTACCTATTTTCTTCTATTGTTATTTTAACTAAATTAAATAATAGATTATATATATCAGATTTAGATGAAGCAACAATTACTGAACCATCATGTATAGTCATTTCAACCCTATCAGGATAGCCTTCTACACAGAATGTTGCTCTTCCAAAACTTCTTCTTGTATGTTCTCTTACATCTACCATTTTTTACACCTCCCTTTTATGTGATTTTACTCTAATATTAAGTTCTTGATTTCCCATAATTAAAGTTACTAATCTTTGTTTTTCTCTGCTTTCTGGACCAGAATATAACATATCTATTTGTGGAAGAGTTATCCAAAATCTTTTCATATCTATTTACCTCCCTTTTTATGGATAAAATATTCCTTCTATATTTTTTGTTTGATAAACCTTTTTAATATGCAATTGATGAGCAGGAAACTTTTTTTTACCAACAATCTTTTTCTCAACAACATCTGTTGCAATTCTATGTGCTGTATCTAATGGCAATCCTAAATTCCTTAACTTTCTCTCTGCTAATTCATGTGCCATAACAGGCTTAATACTTTCTTTTCTTAAATCTTTGTCAATGAAAATTGTGTCGCCTAATTTTTTCCCATGTTTGCCTTCCCAACTTCCTACAAATGTTTTGCTCTGAACAAACTTAACATTTGCTCCTGTTTTAATTTTTCCTATTTTTAATTTAGCATAGTGAGTTTTAGGATTGTAGGAAAAGCGTATTTTTCTGTTATGTGATTTGACATTAACCATTTTATAATCCCTTCATATGTTCTTTTACTCTTATATCTTTTTCCATTTCTTGTGGCGAAGTTGCAGTTTCAGGTTCTTTCCAATAGAGCATACATTCTGGGAAATATTCTTCAATTACTTTTTTTGATTTTTCTACATTATCAACTGCAAGATAAAAATCCCCAGATGATTCAATTAATTTTGATTTTATTCCTTTATCTATCAATTCACTTCTCATATCTCTATATATCCTACTTATCTCTTCTACAGAGTCAGCATATTCATTACCCATATATAGAACTAATTTCATGCTCTCATTACTCTTTTGACCCAATATCTGTCTTCTAAGTTGTGTGCTCTTAAATAATTGACAAACATTGCCATTGCTTGGTTAGAATTTAAGGCGTAGAATTCAATCAAACTTCTATCATATGCTCTTAACTCTTCTGTTTTTCTGTCTTTCTTGTCATACACATATGCATAGTATTTTTTCTTTCCTTCTGAAATTAATCTTTGATGTTCTTTTACACTTACTCTATCCATTTTACATTTCACCTCCCAATTTTCATCTAATCTTTTTCCAATTTCATCAAAATATTCTTGTTGTTGTAGTCTGTTCATTATTGTTCCCTATTGTATTGTTTAACATCAACTTTGAACGATTCTCTATCTAATTGTTCTAAAGCATGTTCTACATAATTCATTACATTCTCCATTGTTCTCTTTACATCATATAATCTATCTGTATCTAATTCTCTTACTGAAATCTCTATATCATCATATATTTTTCCTAATTGTCTTTCATGATATTTTAAATTCTCTTTAGATACCATACTTTACACCCTCCTTTTATGTTGTTTGACTTTTACATTTTTAGGAAAGAATTTTCTTGTTTGTCCTCTGACATATCCCCCAAATGTATTCCAATAATCTTCTTCATCTCCAATTTCTTCTACATCTAATTCTTCTAACCATTCTTTAAATTCATGTTGTTTATCTGACATTTTATTTTCTAAATCTTCCATTCTTTGTAGTTCACTCCTTCCTACTTGTCCAACTTGATTAATTATTTGGTATAATTGCCAATATTCATCCCATTCTTGTTTTGTTAGTGTCATTTTAAATCATTGCCTTTATTACTTTTTTTCTTTCTTCTTCATTTAATTCGTACCAACTTTTATTAAACAAATTAAGTGCAAAATCATCTCTATCTTCTAAAGTTTCTTCCAAAAGTCCCTTCCAAGCCTCTTCTTCATCTATATCTTCATACTCTTTCAGCTTTACTCCTCTTTTATGTGATTTTACATTAACCATAATTATCTTCCTCTTTCATGTTGCTTTACTTTTGTCAAATGCTTGAAATATTGAATTTGCCTTTCCCTCTTTAATGCTTTTTCATAACTATCAAATTCTCCTAATTTTTTCTTTTTATTTTTGCTGTATAATATCCATTTGCCATCTTCCTTAATTATTACCATTTCTTTACACCTATATTACCAAATAGGTTAGGGGTAGAAGGCATTTTACAACCATCTACATATACCTATTTTCTTTTTCTTTGTGGCTTGCCTTTAAATATATCCCCCTTTATTCTTTTTTCTTTTCCAGGAAGTGATGATAGTAAGCGTTTTGAATGTGGATGTGTTCCAATTAAAACACTATCCTTAACTTTTGCCATGCGTTTTTCAATCAACCATTTTTGAGTGTCCCAACCAACTTTTTTATTATAACCTGCTACTCTAATTAATCCACCTTTTCTGCCGACATCATGTGCTCTAAATTTACTAAATCTTCCTTTTGGTCTTATTGTTACATGATAATACTTACCTCTTCCACTTTCTCCTGGCGCTTTTCTTCTTTTTCTTGTCATTATACTATAACCTCCTTTTATGTTGTTTAACATTTACACTCTTCTCAGTTCCTATAGGACCAATCCTATATACTCCATACCCCTCTTTAGTTTTTCTTATGTAGTAAATATTACCAAAAAACTCTGAAGCTTTTTTAACTCCTCTTTGTGCTTCTTTTTTTGTTTTGTATTTTTTAACTAATATCCAAACCATTCTTGTGCCTCTTTGTTTATTTTATTCTCTTTCTATTATGTGATTTAACTTTTATTAATCCCTCTAATCTTATTGTATCTCCCATTGAACCTCTATGGTCGGGATGAGACCAAACTGTTACTTGCATAAAAGCCCTATTAGCATATTCATCAACAATTTTTTCAAATTCTTCATTTGTGGTTTGTTTTGTTACACCATCCATCATATGTCTTCCAGAAGTAGATGTTAACCAAAAAGCAATTCCATCACTATTTAATCCTTGGTTTCTTAATGCTTTTTCTACAAT
>CAZPBI010000005.1:4350-4648 GCA_964584825.1 Candidatus Woesearchaeota archaeon | reverse complement strand
CCTTTAGTTCTTGTTTGTTCTCCTATATATCCTGCAGCATGTCCACTTTTTATATAATCTTGGAAATGTGGAGAATTATATACTAAGTCACTTAATCCACCTTTATACTTATCCGTCATTTTACAACCTTCCTCTTTTATATCCTCTTACTTTCACTAATTTTGGTAAATGTCTTTTCTTCCATTCTCTAATGATGAAGATGAAATCTACCCATCTCTTTTTATCTCTTTCTGGAACACTTTCAAGATAGTTTGAATAATCTTCTACTGCTTTTATTCCATAATTTTCTTCTAAATCA
>CAZPBI010000005.1:0-4340 GCA_964584825.1 Candidatus Woesearchaeota archaeon | reverse complement strand
CATCCTTGTCCTTCTCTAAATCATCTATCTCCTCTTCTAAATCATCTATCTCTTCCATATATTGATAGTAGGATTTAGGTTTTACTGGAGATTGTTGTAGATATTGTTCAAAATTTACCATACCTTACACCTCCTTTTATCTTACAAATTCCCCTCTTCTTTCCAATTCTGATTTTATGTTTTTAATCATGTTACTTATTTTATGTATCAATTCATCTGTACCAGAAGGAAAAGGAATAATATATTCAGCTCTCAGTAATTCGTCTTTTGCTTTAATTAGATTATAGTAACCTGACCTCAAATCTATTATTTGTGGTTTTGTCATTTTCCATCCAACTGTTTTTGTATGTTCTCTTACATCAACCATATTTTACATCTCCTATATAATAATAACATAAACTCTACAGGTTATATATAAAGGTTTTGTTTTTCTTCTTTTTATTAAATTTATTGTAATGTTCTTCGCATAAATTTCTATATAAAATTGCCTCTGCTTTTGTTATGTTTTTTCCACAATATTCACAATAATTTTTTATAACCATTTCCTATTCCTCCTATATACGCCTATGTGGATGCAGACCTTTATGCCTATGACGAGGTCTTCTCCTTCTATAAGCATGAACGTGAATTATTCTTTTAAACATATCCTTTACACCAATAATATTATATATATTGTCCTTTATAAATCTATTTATTGTACTGTATACACTTCTTTATGTATACACTTGCCTATACTTCTTCCTATAATATAAATACACAACACAAATTACTACAACTGCAACAACCATAAAAACAAATATCCAAAACAACAAATTATCCTCTTTTTTCAATAAATTAATCTTAAACCCCATAATCTCTTCTTTACATCCTAACTCTAAAATAACATATCCACTTACTTTATCAATATTATCTATAGTCTTAACCCTAAACAACAGATTTGTTGGGTTGGTTATCCCTATTTCATCAATTCTATTATCCCAAACAATATAATCCTTTAAACTATTTTCTATTTTTACATTTAATGGGATTGCTTTATTTGATTTATTATACAAAGAAATTTTATAGATTTTTTCTTCTCCCCTGTTTAAAAATACATTAACATCACTTACAATTACATTCACTAATTTAGGGCTAAACCCTAAAATATTATTGTAAATAAAAACATTTTCATCTCTTCCACTCATCAATATACTTTGTTCTTTAGCATATTCAAATGTTAGTAATTTATATTTATCTAAATTAATCAGCCAAGCATATAAATCCATTTCACTTATTGGTATTCCTCCTGTTTGGAATGCATTTAACAAAACCGTAAAGTTATTATCATAATAATATCTACTACATGTATACGGGAAGGCTTTTAATGTGTTATCTATAAACATAATTTGCTGTTGTGTAAATAATCCAACAATTCCTGCTCCACCTCCAACCTCTGTTCCACTATCAGGTGCATGTGAAATTCCAGGTGATAAAGTGCGAGTTGGAGAATTAAAATCAAAGAAATTATTGGCGTCATCCCAAACTCTCCAAGCAATAAACATCATATCATTGCTAACTAAATTACTATCTGTATAAATGCATTCTCCTGTTGATGGTGTAGGTGTTGTTGTTCCACTTTTATAGAAAACAAAATTCTTATAAATATTATAATCACAAATTCTAACACCTGCATTTGCATCTTTTGGAATTATTGCAAATACAAAAAAGTCAAGTTGATTTGTATCCAAAAATGGCTCATATCCTTCCACATATGGAGCAGTCTTATCAATCAATAGGTATATCCTATTTGTGTCTTCTATATTGCCTGCATTATCTGTTGAGTTAATATCAATTGCCCAATTGCCATCTTTATCAATAAAAATATTCTTATCATAAACATTCCAATCAAAGAAATTTACTCCCACATTACTATCTGTATCTAACTTAAATTTAGTAATGCTACATCCACTTGAACTATCAAAACATGTAAAGTGCAAATTTTGGTCTGTGTTTTTCCAGACTCTGTTTATATCTGTTGAGTAGGTAAAAGGTTTGGTGTTATCAATCATAAAACTTCTTGCAATGCTATTTAAATCTGTAGAGCCACTATTATCTGTCACATTAATATCAATAAAAATATTCCTATCTGTGAAATAAATTATATTCAAATCCCAGCTACATTTAGTTGAGTTTGTAAAATTAATATCATCACATCTACCACTTACCATTAAATTCAAATCTGTAATTATTCTTGTTATTGTTCCATTAGTATCTCTATAATCAATATTAGCATCAATTCTACCAATTCCATTTACATCTAAATCACTTACATTAAAATCTATTGTAAGGTTTTTATCTCTTGCATAGCTATATGGACGGAATGGTAAATAATTACCATCTATTGCTATGAGATTAATATCAACAGCATTATTTGAAATATTTAATATTCCGAAATTGAAATCGCTCCTGTCCCCAGTATATTGCAGCCCATCATAAGCATTCACATCAATCCAATAATTGCCATCAGGGACAGCAAGTGTATTGAAAGTTAATGCCCAGTTTCCAGCAACACAAGAAACATTCCTGTCCGCAAGTATCCTGTTGAAGCCAAAATTCAAATCCATCAGATTCACATCAATTAGCAGGGGGTCGCCGTCCGGGTCATTGCAACTCCCGTTTATATCTATTGTTCCAGAATAAATTTGGTCTATTGGATTGTCTATGTGTATGTTCGGTGCTTCCTCTACTCCAGCATAAACATAATTCTTGTCTATGGAATTCACATCATTCCCCGCCTTGTCCTCCGCCTGCGTTCTTATTACGAGCCTTGCGGTTTTAAGCAGGTTGAACCAGTGAAGATGGAAGTCAGGAACAGCATCAACATTTGAGTATGATGTCCCCTTGTTTGCGCTGTTCCAGATATTCCTGCTGTTGTTAGTTGCGTTATACCTGAAAGACCATCCCGCATTTGTGTTTGCGCAGGCAAAGCACTCAATCCCGAAGACCATCCTGCCCCTCATAACAAGACCATTGAAAGCATTAACATCATTGATTTTGAAAAGTCCCTCAAATTCATTGAAATCTGGAGCAGGTGTGAGAGCGGTTTCCAATACTGAACTAATGAATCTACATGATGTGCTTTTTCTGAAATCCCCATTTGTATCAAAGTAATTCCAATCGCACATATAGAAATTAACTCCATTTGTTGCTGTACCATCAGTTTCCCTCATATTAATCCCCAAATGGTATTCCATATTTTTATCAACATCAATCCCTTCCATCCCTATAATCCAGAATTTCTGCTTTGAGATGTCCCCATAGGTGAAGCTTGAAGGGGTGTATGAGTTCCATGTCGGAATATCAATCGGCAACACCCCAGCCCTGTAATCATGGTCGGCATCAAGGCTGAAATTCACATTGTAATCCCCGCTTCCGAGATTGGTTATTTCATTGAAGTCTGCGATATGCCATTCTGGCTGCCAGCCTGCTGTTCCCGTAATTGAAATCATATTGTATTTCCATCTGCTTTCGGCATTCCCATCAATTGCCACTTTATGGTAAATGTTCAAATCATAAGGGGCAAGACCGCTTGTGGCATCCTGAATAAGAACATTGTAGTCAAGTGCGCCTTTTGTATGCTCATTGAAATCCCCATTCAGCACTTCCCTTGCCTGCTTCCTTATTGTTGCCTTGCCTGCTGTTGTGAAAATTGCTGGTCTGTTATTGTCAATCATTATGCTTCTTGCGATTGAATTTGCATCAGTTGAGCCGTTGTTGTCGGTTATGTTAATGTCAATAAATGTGTTCCTGTCTGTAATCAGCATTATGTTGAAATCCCATGAGCATTTTGTGGAGTTTGTGAAATTAATATCATCACAACGCCCCGCAACCATGAGATTCAGGTCGGTAATCAGCCTTGTTATTGTGCCGTTTGCATCCCTGTAATCAATATTAGCATCAATCCTTCCTTTGCCATTCATGTCAATATCAGAAACATTGAAGTCTATGGTTAAATTCCCATCCCTGAAATAGGAAAAGGGCGGGAATACTGCATAGTTGTTTTCAATTGCATTCAGATTAACATCTGCGGAGTTGTTTGCAGGCGCAGGAGGTGCAGCTCCCGCCTTCAGCACTTCGCTTGCAAAAACAATGTTGAAATCAGCAGCAAGCCCTTTAGTATAAGCGTAATCCCAATAATCCGAAGTTCCTGCAACGGTGTTTTTTCTTGCATTCGGATACTGGTTATCGTTCCCATCAGTCGTCTTTATCACATTCGCATCCCATGCTCCGCCACTTTGCCTTTTACGTGTGTTTATATTATCCCTGCTGCCCAAAGCATTATCATCCATCCACACAACATA
>CAZPBI010000004.1:0-37173 GCA_964584825.1 Candidatus Woesearchaeota archaeon | reverse complement strand
TTCTTACCTTTCTTCAACTTTATTGGTGGCATTTCACAATGTAGAGGTTTGGAATTATGTATAAGGCAAGTAGAAAGACCATCATCCATTTTCAAGTATGGACAAATATTATTCACCATATTAAAAACATAAAGAGTATGAGGAATATTATTAATTTTTATATCTAACTTTTTAACTCTCTTTATTAAATCCTCATTACCTAAACTTTTAGCCTTTTCTATATCTTTTTCTCCAAATATACACCAATACCCCACTTTACAACACTTTCCGCATCTTTCACACTTACCACTTCTAAAAAAATTAGGAGAGATATAGAGTTTAGAAGGAGGAGTTATTTTAAAATTCTCCACTTTTCCATTAAAACTAAACTCTACATCTAAAGGAGTTAGTGTAATATGGGATATATAACCCAATTGCTTTTCTAAACTTCCCTTTAGGCTATACATATAAATAACCTCTTACCACTAACCCATTTACCTAATACTATATTTTCTTCTTACCATTGATAAGGTTTTATATATTCTCTATCAAAACCTTCTCCGTTTTGTAGAGATATTTTTCCTAACACAACTGATGTTCTTAATTCTCCTCTCTCACTGACAAGTAATGTTAGTTTACATTCTTTAGGATTTATTGTTTTTGTAAAGTCGTTATAGACTTTTGCTGCTAAATGTTCGTGAGAGATTGGAAGTTGCTGATATGCCCAGAAATAAATTTTTAGACTTTTTAACTCTGGGATTGTATTGGAGGGAATAAAGTCAATCAGTATGTCGTACATGTCGCTAATCCCAGTCACCGGACAACGAGCTATTAATTCTGAGTATCTATATCGGATTAATTCTCTTTCATTTCCCATAAAAGGAATAGGACGAATTTTATTTGGAATTTCATACTCCATTGCTTTTTTTATCCTTTCTTTCAATTCCTCCTCTGTAAAACTTTCCATTTTACTTCCATAACTCCACTGACTTCCTTCTATTCCTCTATTTTCTTCTTTTGGTTTTTCTTCCATTTTTATCTCCTCCTTTTACTTACTGCTCAATTTTTTCTCTTTTACATATTCCCATATTCTCTTTATCATTTGTGAAGGAGGAATGCCTTCACTGCCGAAAACATCTTCCATACTATCTGTGCATCCTTTGAAGGAAATTGTATATTTACCAAACGCCATTTTTACACACCTCCTTTCATTTTTTAATCATTTGAAGAATTTTCATTTCCATTTCTGGTTCCGTTAAGAATTTTCCTTTTAGAACAGAAGTAACCATTACACTATTTTGTTTTTCTACACCTCTACTTCTTATACAGAAGTGTTGTGCTTCAATATATACCATCAATCCAAGAGGATTGAGAATTTCCTGTAAGGCATCTGCAATTTGTTTTGTTAGACGCTCTTGGATTTGTAGTCTCCTCGCAAATATTTCCATAATCCTAATCAACTTACTTACTCCTATAATCTTTCCATTTGGGACATAAGCTATATGGCACTTGCCCTCAAAAATTTGCATATGATGCTCGCAAGTAGAATATAATTCAATGTCTTTCAATAAAATCACTCCATCATAACCTTCAGCATCAAAAGTTGTTAAATGTTTTTTATAATCATCTTTATATCCTCCATATAATTTTTCAAAACTTTTTACAACTCTTTTTGGAGTATCTTTTAATCCTTCTCTATCTGGATTTTCTCCTATTCCTTCTAAAATCTTTTTTATTTCTTCCTCCATTATTTATTCCTCCTTATACTCTATATATGAATTTAAACTTTCATATACTCTAATTGCATAAAGTAATTTTGAAAAGGTTTTTTCTCCTTTAAAAATTGTATAGATAAACTTTGCTAAATTTTCTGATGTAGGTAAAACAAGTATATCATTCAAATGTTTATGGTCTATAAAAGGTTTTATTTTTTCTTCAAAAAATTCTTTTAACTTGCTAAAATTTATCAGCATTCCATTGTTTAAATTATTTCCTTTTAACAAAATTTCTATAATAAAACTGTGGCCATGCAAATCATTACAGTGATTAAATATTTTTCTATTTTCTTCATATGTTAGTTTTTTATCTTCTAACTTATGTGATGCAGCAATTTCAAACTTTTTACTTAAAATATATTCTCCTTTCATTTGTTATCTCTCCTCGAAGTTTTTTCAGTTTCCCATGGAAATACCAACCATATATTTTTTGGAATTTCCTCAACAAAAAAGTCTGGTTTTTCAATAGTACATTCCTTCACATAACAACTTGCAAATTTAGAGGATTTGCTACATATCTTTTTATGGAATAATAATGTCTTTCCTCCATCAACAATTTCATCCACAATTAAAATATTCTCATCTATTGGTAAGTGTGTAAATGGAAGATTTAATTTATGTGAAAGCATTACAGCAGGAATTGCTCCTCCTCTTGGAACAAAGTATATTGCACTATACTTATGTTTTGTTTTTCTAATCTTCTCTGCCAAATCCTCTACAACTCTGTCCATTTCCTCCCAGGTTATGAATTTCTTACTCATTTTATTCATTTTTTCACTTTAATCTTTTCAAAACACGGTTTGCAAATATACTTTCTCATTACAGATGTTTTTGTCTTTTTACTTCCACTACAAACAAAACACTTTTTCATATTTTTACCTTTTGTTTTTTATCAAATTCTTTTAATGTTTTCTTCATATAACTAACTGCTATTTCCCATTCCTTAATTGTAAGAAGAGGGTCTTTTATGTTATTTTTATAAAATGCTTCAGTTCTTTCAACATCAGTTCCACAACGCAAGCATGGCCTTTTTTCTCCAACATAGCAACTAAATGTTTTTTCATAAGGAACTTTTAATTCAACTCCTATTTTTACAATATCTGATTTCATTATATTATTAAAAGGAGAAAGAATTTTTATTCCTTTATCAGTTCCTATCTCTGCTGCTTTACTCATTGCTTTTGTAAATTCCTTAGAACAATCTTTATACTGAGCCCTATCTCCTTTATGGCTGCCTAACCATACTTCATTAAATCCTATACTTTCTGCAAATCCTACAGCATTTGCTAACATTATTCCATTCCTAAACGGCACTACAGTTAATTTCATATTATCTTGCGCATAATGCCCCTCTGGAATTTTTCCACCACTTTTCAATAAATCAGATTTCCATAATTTATTGATATAATCCAAATTTATTTCTGTATATTTAACACCTAAAAGTTTTGCGTTTAATTTTGCAAAAGGCCTTTCCCTATTATTATGTTTGCTTCCATAATGGAAATTCAATACACTAACATTTTCTTTTCCTAATTCTTTAACTGCTTTATGTAGAAGAGTTACACTGTCCATCCCTCCGCTGACAATACATACTGCTTTTTTACTCATTTTACTTCCTCCTTTATTAACCCTTCTAATCTTCTTTTCGCCTCGAATAATTGGTCTAAAGCCTCTGCAAAATTAGGAATACCTCCAATTCTCAACACATATGAGTAAGTTCCTTTTGTTGTTTTATTTAATTGAACGATTACTCCTTTTTCAATTGCATAACTTATTTTTCCTTCTTTTTTCTCTACAATATCTTCCATTTTCTTTCACCTCATATAAATTCCGTCTTTTTAGCATTTAAAATATCTTGTGGATTTCCTTCTAATGCTACTGTTCTTTTACATTCTATACATTGTAAAAGAAAAAATTTACCTTCTTCACCTTTTTTTTCTAAATCTTCTATTACTATTTCCCAGTTTGAAGTTCCACATTCTTCACATAAAATCATCTTATACACCTCTCTTATGTTTGTACAACAACTTATGTTGCTGTACGATAATTCTGATAGGTAATGTATTTTCTTGCAAATCCTTCAATATTTTTTCTATTAATTCCACATTTACATTTTCTTGGTTAATATTCCAACAAGGGGTCACTACAAAATTTTTATCTCCATATCTATTAACAATCTTTTTTACAAACTCCCAATCTTTATCATCACTAACAACCATTTTAAATTGATATTTATTTTTCTTAAACATACTTATTATGTAATAGAAAGTTTCCTCATTAATTTTTACTCCACTACTAGGGGTTTTAATATCCAAAGAAAGAAAATCCACAATATCAAAAATTTCGCTATCATACTTTTGACCACTTTCTTCAAGCACAACATAATAATAATATCTTTTCAATTTATATATCAATTCCCTCAATTCCTCTAATTCTTGTTCTAAGGGGCTACCTCCTGTCAATACAACATTTTTTATTTTATATTTTTCAATTTCCTCAACAATTTCTTCTACACTCATTTCTTTTCCATTTTCTTTATTTAAGGCGTAAGGTGTATCGCACGCACGGCAACCAATTGAACATCCAGCAAACCTTATAAACACCTCAGGAGTTCCTACTCTTATTCCCTCTCCTTCCGTTGAGCAGAAAATTTCCGTTACAAACATTTGACCACCTTCATATAAACCCCTCTAAGGTTTTTTGTAATGGATTTATTTTTTCAAATTTAATTTCCTCTATTTCTAAACACTTTCTTCCTTCATTTGACAATCCTATTAAATCTGTTTACTCTTTCATTTTTTTCATAACAACTGCCTTATTACAATTCCATTCTTTTTCACTCCAATTAAATATCTTCTTTACTTTATTCTTAAATTCATCTTCCTCTATTTTTTTCATTTTAATATAATCCTTATTCCAATAAAACACCTCACACCTTTTTATGTGGAGGAATACCAATTTCCAAAACAAACTCTTATCAATATTCAAATATTTATTGAAAAGTTTTGTATTATGTTTATTATTATAATCAAAACTCGTATATAAAGTAAAGAAATATGGATTAATATTTTTTTCTACAAAAGGAAGTATAGAGGGATTAGGATTAACATATAATTCCCTCAATGCATCAAAGGTTTTTATTTTATCTTCTGTCATTTTGTTTCTCCTAACTCACTTATAAATTTTAATGTAAAATCTTCAAATTCTAATCTTGGGATAGCAACACTTGATATATTACGATTGCATTCACACAAAAACATTAGCAATTTTTTCTTTTTTTCTGTTGTTATACTATTATCATTAAAAATTCTTTCCTCTAATCCCTCAAGTAATTCACTTACATTAATTCCGTTCTTAACAATTCGTTCCCTAATTGCTGGAAATGCTTTTGCTTTTAAATAATTGTAAATAGTTTGTGTTATGTTTTCACTTAAAATATTTCTATTTTCAACTATTTTTCCTTTATCTTCGTTTATTTGTAACACGTTAATCATTTGACGGATGTCAGGAAAATAATGCTTAATTATTCTTTTCAAAATTTCATCGTCACAAATTGCACCTTCTTGTTTTAAAATATACTCTAATCTTTTTCTTATATCTTCTTCAGGAGGATTAGTAAATTGTAAAACAGAAAATCTACTTTTTAGAGCAGAAGTAATTTTATTCAAATTATTTGCACTGCCTATGAACCTACAAACTCCACTATATTTTTCAATTGTATTTCTTAAGCTTTCCATTGCTTCTTGCGTCATCCCATCGCACTCGTCTAAAAATACTATTTTTATTTTATTGTTAAATGATTGTGTAGAGGCGAAATGTTTTATTGTATTCCTTACTACATCAATCCCTCTTTCATCAGAGGCATTTAATTCCAAATATTCCGCACCTAATTTATTTATAATAATCCTTGCTACTGTCGTCTTCCCAGTTCCAGGGCTTCCCACTAACAATAAATGAGGCATATTTTTTTCTACAATTGTGGGAATATACTTTGGAAGGTTTATTACCTCCTCAAATTCTTTAGGCCGGTACTTCTCCACCCACGGCATTATCTTTTCCATAATTTTCCTCCTCTACAATTGGCGCAATCACATATTTCAACTCACTTACTTTATCTTCGTACTCTATTAGCAGGGGATAGTTTGTAGAAAGTGAAATTTTAACATCTCCGCTTAATGGAGTAAATACCTCTCTAATTTTATCTCCAAATACTCCCTTACAATTTGGGTAGTTTATTTTCGCTATTTCAATAATCTTATCAACATTGTTTGTGGAGACAATTGATAATTCTCCTTCTGTTATTTGTAGTATGTATTTACTCGATTCAAGTAATTGATTATTCTTTACCGCTTGTTTAAACACCTCTGATTTTATTGTAAAATTTCCTTGATATGTTAGATTAGGTTGCTTGGTTTTGACCAAAATACTTTCATGTGGAAGTATCATCTCCAGTTGGCGATTTAGTGAAATTATATATAACACTTTCTCCTTTACTTCTATTGATATTTTATCATCAAATCTTTCAAGGAATTTTAAAAACTTTTCCTTACTTTCAATTCCTATTAATTTTTCTTCTTCAATTGTAGGGTATGTGAAAAAAGCATTCTTTTTCAATATTCCAAAAACAGCGCTTAAATTCTCTCTGTCGATTCCCTCTACGAACCAACCTTCCTTACACACCTTAATGTTAAATTCATCTAGGTTTATTTTACTGAAAAAGCTACTCAAAGTTTCTGCATTTACTTCAAACCTTGTCATTTATATCAACTCCTTTTATTTTCTAAATTAACTCCTTGAAAATTTCACTTGTGTCAAATGTAACAGTTTTTGCTTTTTTATCAACTGTACAAAAAACAATACTTTTCCCGTCGCAGAGAGAATTATATTTGCTCTTGTCGATAATTGCTATATATTCTACTTTATCAATATCATCTTTTCTAAAACATCTTATTTTTTGATGAGCCATTGCGTTAGCTTTACTTTTGATGCTACTTAATTTTTGAGGATTACCTGAATCATCAACTACTCCTTGAGGAATAGGAATAAAATCCTCTTGGCTTATAAAAAATACATTAATACCTATACTTTTTGCCTCTTCTAAAATCTCTTCAAACATTTGGTTACGAACCATCCAAAATCTGTTTACAACTCCCCCATCGGGTGCAATATGCTTTTCAAGTCTCATTTGTCTTTCTGCATACTTTAGGAGTGTACTAATTCCATCAATTGTAAGTGCTTTTATCTTCTCTTTCTTATGATAACGTTTAACAAAATCAACAATCGCCTTAATTCTTGAAAGAGTAAGTTTATAGTCCAAAACTACTTCATTTTCTAAAAAAGTCATACTTATTGGATTTCTTACAATCATTTGTTTTGCTTTTTCTGGATAATAACTTGCTATTAATGGAAGACAACCGCTATCTAAATCAATTATGACAGACTTTTCCTCATCTTTCAAATTTTTGGCAATATAATTTAGAACAATTCCCGATTTCCCAGTCCCATCCACCCCATAAATTAATGTACATAATTTCTTTTCCATATCTGTTTCTCCATCAAATAAATATTTCCTAATATCCTCATCTGTAAATTTTATCAATTCCTCTGATGTTGATTCTTTTACAGGAGTTTTTGTTATTTCTTTTTTCTCTCCAACAATCTGAGTTTGTTGTGGTTGTGAAGGCATAAACAATAAATTATCTGCTTTTTCATTTTCTACCATTCTGTTTCCTCCTTATTTTCGCCTTCTGTTTTTTCTTCACTAATTACTGTAGTTGTTCCTTCTATTATAGGAGAATTTGTAGATATATTCTCAATAGTAAGAGGTTGAGGAGGAGAAATAGGAGCATTACTTTCCTCTATCCAAAACCCATAACCCCTTACTCCAATACTACCATCTCTTCCTGTAAATTTATCCACAACACACCATACTATATCTCCTTCATGCAAATCCAAATCAAGTTGTTTATTGATAAATAATGTATAGTTTGGTGTTTCTGTATCCAGCTCTTCAATATTTCTACTATAACTTCTCAACTCTACTACATCTGCCTTTTTACTAGGCGAGGTTTTTGTAAACCTAACTACTTGTGCATTAATTATCTCTATTGGAAAACCAACAACTTTCTGGAAGTTAGGCAAATCTTTCAGTGTTGTGATATTGTTTTTCAAAAATAGTTTTGCTATTTGTGGAAAGTTTATCTTCTCGTCTTTTACAATTTTGTAGGAAATTCCATCTGAATTAAGAGTAGGTGTTGTTCCTGTTATTTTTCCTGTTGCTCTAAATTCCAACACAGTAAATAAAGGAAACACATCGTTGGTTTCTCTTAACCACAAACTAAACGGCTTCCATAAGGAAATATCAGGAATTTTTCCTTCCTTATTCTTTTCCCAAAACACTCCATAGCACAATCTTGATAAACTTTCTGCCTCTGTAGGAATAATTTCTCCTTCCCTAAAATTTTGATTGGTTGGCATATCTTTGTATATGAGTTTTCCTACTGTAGAACCTTCTGTAGAATAGTGATTAAGTTGTAGTGCCCGTTTTCTTGCTTTTACATTAACATCAAACTGGTCACCATAACCAATAAAAAATCCTCCCAAACCAAAAACACCTTTTACTCTTCCTAATATTATTGTCAATATATAAGCTGTGCGTTGCTCTTCACTCATTCCAGGATGTACTATTAATGAATCATTCCAAACTACTTTATATGCTTCTTCTAATTTCTCAGGTGTAGATAGACCCCCATCTATAATATATTTGAATACTTCTTCCTTACTTACCATTTTCTTACCTCCTCACAAATCTTTTCATTTCTCTTCTTTCATTTCTTTTCTCTTTCTCTCTTGCTGTGCGGTACTCCATACTGCTAAAAACTTTCCCCACTTTCCCTCATCTATACACATCATTACTTCTGTCTCTTTTCCCAACTCTAACTCCAGTTCATCTAAAAAGTTTTTTGGAATTACTACAGCAAGTGAGCCTCCAGTGTCGTATAAGTTTTTCTTGTATACTTCTTTACTAATTGGTTCTTCCGCCATCTTATCATTCCTTTATACAATTTTATAAATCTCTTATAACCTTTAATATATTATATAGGAGGTTATATTTAAATATATAGGTATACTTAATTTTTTATAATTAATCAATTAATCCTTATCTTGAAAAAAACATATAATTCATCACTATTTTTTTTCCTTTTTTATCTTTATTTTTTTAATTTTTCATTTTCTATTCAATCTTTTGATGAGTAGTAGTATTTTGTATTGTATTCTCTTTACTTTTATCTTGAAAAGGAATAGAATTTAACATTACCTTTTCCTCCTTTTGTTGTTTTTATTATTCTTGCTTTTTCCATCTCTTCTAATAATTTCAATGATGAATTATACCTAAAATCCCATTTCCCTTCTGATTGAATGTTTCTTAACTTTTCAAGTAAGTTAGATTGGTTTATTGGTTGATTATTTTTAATTATATTCAAAATTGAATCTTGCCTTTTAATCTCACCCTCTGATTTGGCATAAGTAAAATCCCTTTCCATTAATTTTGCTATACTTTCCAAACTACTATAGGTGTATTTATTCGCTTCCTTATACATATCCAAACTAACCATTTTTTCATTTTCAAGAGAAGCAATCATACTTGCTATTTTATGGTCATGCAGTGTGTTTTGAATTATAAACCCCATCATTGTCTGAACTTTGTTATCACCTACAAACTTTTTTCTCAACGGCTCTACTTCTTTCATCTTGAATGCATTATATTCCTCTAATGTATGTTTATCACCTAAACAAATATCCTTTTCGTAGTATTTGTTATAGAATGCATGATGATATTCATGTTTGTATTCATTTCCTTCTGCTACACTTCTCTGAGCAGGAAGAAGATTTATTCTTTTTATCAAATCATCATATTCATCAGGAGTAAAGTTTTTATAACTAAATAAAAACCTTTGTAACATTCCACTTGCTTGGAAGTCCTTTGTTATTTCAGGTATTAACACAGTTCCCGTTGCTACACTTGTGTGGCTATAAAAAGAAGACATACTACCATCTAAATTTAAATCCTTTCTTGCAGAACGAGTAATAGGAGAAGCATCTTCAAGAGCATTTAGAATTGTTGATTTTAAATTACCATATAAATTCCTAGGAGCAACCAAATCTCCTCCTTCTTCCCAACAAAGATAGTTATATTTTTCAAGCATTCCTTTTTTTATGATTTTACTCACTTTTCCTTTATGACTTTCATACTCAATTCCTCCTACTAGTGCAGCAAGAGTTACTTCACCTGATAATTCTTTTACATTAAACACACCTTCTTCATCAAGTGTGTTTTCATCAAACTTATTGTAAAACTCGGCATTGCTATTTAAATCAATATTTGTAGTTGTAGTAGATGTAGTTGTATTTTCAATACTTTTACTTTCATCTAATCCTATCATCTCTAAATTAATTTTATTTAATGCCTCTTTCGCTATTCTTTCTCTCTTCTCTCTTTCTTCTCTATTAAAAAACATAAACATATGCTTGGCAGCTCTCATTGCTCTGCCCTTCCCTGTTCGTGCGCCCTGCACGCAAAAGAAATGCTCTCTTAAAGGGCGTTTAACTCCTCCTTCAGTAAATGTCGCCCTCAATAATTGTGAATTAAGAACCCAAAATAGAGGTTCTTTTAACCATTCATTACTTACACAAAAACAATCAGTATATTTCATCCAAATTTTTAATAATTCCTGATAGCGGTACATTTTTTCTCTCCTAAAATTTATGTATGTGTCCAATTATCATTTCTTCGTTCTTCATGATTTCCTTCTATTATATCTAAAAAATCAGATATATGTTTTTTTACTTCTTCAAGACTTTTGAAATAATACTTTTTTTGTGGCTCTATATCTACAATAAAGCCATTAAAAATTTTTTCTATTTCTATTATTTTACTTTCTGTCATTATTTTCACCTCCTTTTACTTTTATTCATTAATTTCATGTTCTTTTGGTGTCTCGTTTTCTTCTATATCACTCTTCATTTCCTTGCCCTCTCTTTCTCTTTTCATTCGTTCTTGTTGTATAGGGTTCCAAATACCTAAGAAATGTCCGTGCTTTCCTACATCTCCACACACTAACACTTCATCGCCCTCTTTCACATCTATGTACTCAAGTAACTCTTTTGGGAAGTATATTGAAAGGGAGCTACCAACATTCCTCATATTCCTCCTAAAAACTACTTTTCCATATACTTCCTCAGTTTTTTCCTTTTCCTCCTCTACCATTATTTTTTCCTCCTTTTTTTATTATTTTAATCATTCAAATTTATTATTATTATATTATAAACCTTGTTATATATAAACCTTTTTATTATTTCGGGGTGTTTTGAAGGTGTTGAAAAGTGAAAAAAGGAGTAAATCTCCTATCAAATATATTACTTTTACTAAAAGAAAGTAAATTTTACCTTCTTTTACCATTTGCTGAAAATCATATAATTTTACTCCTCAAAAGTAAAAAATTATAATTATACCAGATTTTAATAAAACAATACATAATCTCCCTTCTTTTATAAGTATAGAGATTAGGTTTCTTGGTTTGATAACATATTAAAGAACCTAAAGAAGCCTTCTCATATAATAAAGACACCAAAAGAAGGATTATTTCTCCTTCTTGAATTAGGTTTCTTGGTTTTTTAAATAACCTAGTACATATATAAATATGTGTATAAATAAATCGTTCATTACGTTTATCTGTTATAGGTATATTTTTATATTACGTAAAGGTTAAAAAGTTAAAAAGTTAAAAAGTTCATTATGAAATTCTCAAAACACCTTTAAAAAACCTTAAAAAGTTAAAAAGTCAGTAATAAATACTATAGTCATATATAATATATATTATACTACATCTTCTAAAAACTAAACAACTCCTACTCACTAACTAATATACAACACCTGTCAAACCTTATTTAGGTTATAGTTATTTACCTAAACACTGCCAAAACAACCAAAAATACCTTCAAACTCCTGTCCAAAATAAAAAGATTTATAAAGGTCATTATTTATATATATATTAATTAAATAAAAAATAGGTAAAAAATAGGTGTTAAAATGAAAAAAATTCTATTAGAAATTGACGATGAAGTTCATGCTAATTTTAAATCCAAATGTGCAAAATTACAAACTTCTATGAAAGATGAAATAACAAAATTTATGAAAGAATTTTGTGAAGAAAAAGCAGGTGAATAAATATGCCTGAAAAAAATGAAAAAGAAAGAATAGATTTCTTAGCAAATTTGCTTTTAAGAGATGGATGGAGAGTGAGGGAATATGGGGATGATAAAACTTTAATTGAATTGAAAGATAGCGGAGATGAATTTGAAGCAATAATCACATATATAGTAGATGAAAAATTCTATACACTTTCAGCGATACGTACAGCGCACCCAGGAATTCTTTCCTACATTCTTAGGTTTTTTGAAAAGAATAATTTAAAGGTAGAATATAGTGATACATACACTCTTGATAGTGATGGAGAAGTTGTTTGGGAAGATGAATATAAAAAAGCACCAGAAAATGATGATGAAAGCGAGGATGAGGATGAAAATGAGGAAGAAATTATAGAAGAAGAAAAAAGTGAAAAAGATGAAGATAATAAAACTCCTTTAGGAAAGGCAATGAAAGTTGTGGGAAAGTTTTCTATTTCAAGTTGAAGGTGAAGAATCATGGGCTTAATTCAGAAATTGGGAGAAATTAAGAAAAAAAATGAAGGAGAAAAAATGAAATATCAACAATTCGTTCAAACTATTTATGAAAAAGAAAAATTAAAAAACCCTGAATTCACTCTTCCTGATACACTTAAAAAAATCAAAGAAGAAAATTTATGGGTGAATTATAAGCAGGAGGAGAACAGACAAAAAGAAATTTTTGGAGATAAAATTATGACAGAAGAAATTGAATCAAAAGAAATTATTAAAAAGGAAGTGGTAAAATCTAAACCTCTACAACCAAAAGAAGAAGTTAAAAAAGAAAGAAAAAGTATTTTGAATTATAATCCTTTTACTTCAATCGTGGAAATGAATTTAAGGGGAAATTCTTCGGATGAAGTAATTATTGCTCATCTTTCTTCGTCGCTTTGGGATTCTAGAGAAGAAATTTCAATGTTGAAAACAGAACTTATAGGATTACAAAAAGATAATGAGAATTTGACACACGAAGTAAACAAGTTGAAGAAAAAATATGAGGAATGATAAAAATGAAAAAAGCAACTAATTCAGAAACAAATGAACAAACCACACTAACAACTATCAAACAAATATTTTTAGGTGTTGGTAGTGCATTAGTTATTATTCCAATAATTACTTTGATGTTGAATTTTATTTCTTGTTCCAACAAAGTTTGCATCTGGAATTATGAATTGTTTGGAATTGGAGAAACTATTTTTGGTATAGGAATAATATTGATTGTATTAGGATATATAGCACACAGAGAAATCAAAAAACTAAAAAAATTAACAGAGGAGTGATTAAAGATGAAAAATGAAAAAAATAACAATACAATATATCACTATTATTTTTGGTTGGGAATAGTTTTTATTTTTGTTCCTGTTTTTCTATCAGCTATTTTATTTCTCATGAAGGGATGTTTCACCAAAACTTGTGGCGTTGATTTGGCATTAACAGGACTGGGAATTCTAGTAATGGTATGTGGAATAGTGTTTATTATTATGGCAAGAAGTGTACAAAATGTAGAAGTAAAAAAGGAGAAGTGAATAAGTAAGTAAAGTTGAGAAGGAAAAGAATAATAATGCCTAAAAAAGGATATAAACCAACAGAAGAGCATAGAAGAAAAAACAGTGAGTCGCACAGAGGATATAAACAATACTTACATGTACCAAAAAAAGATAGTTCAAATATGCATACATTTAAAAAAGGAAATATTCCTTGGAACAAAGACTTAACAGCAGAAACAGATGACAGAGTAAGAAGACAAGGAGAAAGTGAAAGCAGGACAAAGCACTCAGAAGAATGGATAGAAAATGTTGGAAGAGAAACTTTTAGAAAACATAGTTTATTATTGAGAGGAAAAACACAAACTGAAGAATCTAATATAAAAAGAAGTAAGACATTAACAGGAAGGAAGCAAAATAGTGAAGCAGTTGAGAATCAAAAACGTACAAAAAGTTCAAAAAAATGGAAAGAGACAATAGGAAAAGAATCAATTAGAAAAAGAAAACAAACAGTAAACTCTGAAGAGTATAAAAACACTAAAGGAAAAGAAAAAGCAAGAAAGTGTAGTGAATCACAAAAAGGAAGAAAATTATCAGAAGAACATCTTAAAAAAATGTTTTCACATATGTGTCTTAGACCAAATATACAAGAAAAAAAATTACAACAACTAATTGAAGAATTAAATTTACCATACAAATATACTGGTAATGGAACTGCTGTAATAAACAATTGTATTCCAGATTTTGTAAATGTTAACGGTCAAAAGAAGTGTATAGAAATGTTTGGTGATTATTGGCATGGTGAAAAATTAACTGGAAGAAGTAATAAGGAAGAAGAAGAATATAGAAAGAATATATTTGCAGAGCATGGATATAAAACATTAATAATTTGGGAACATGAATTAAAAGACGAAAATAATGTTTTGCTAAAATTAAAGAAGTTTGAAGAAGAAACCTTTTAAGGAGTTGAGTAAAAATGGAAGAAGAAGATATAATGCCATTAATTGCTAAAATAATATTTGGGTTTGTTATGGTTATTCTACTTTTAACTTTAACAGTTAAAATTGTTGGACCAGGAGAAAGAGGCATCTTATTGACATGGGGTGCAGTAAATAAAAATGTTTTAGACGAAGGAATACATTTTGTTATTCCAATAGCTCAAACTGTGGATATACTTAGTGTAAGAACTTTAAAGGAAGAGGCAAAAGCAGAAGCAGCATCATCGGATTTGCAAATTGTAAATACCACTGTTGCTTTGAATTATCATCTTCGTCCAGATAAAGTAAGCGAAATTTATCAAAAAGTAGGAAAGGATTATGTAGTAAGAATAATTGACCCAGCAATTCAGGAGACAGTAAAAGCTGCTACTGCAAATTTCAAAGCAGAGGAATTAATAACTCAACGCCCTTTAGTAAAACAAAAAATTGATGAAGCAATTTTAGAAAGATTAGAGCAATATAATATTGTTGTAGAGACAATTAGCATTACTGATTTTAAATTTTCGGAAGAGTTTAACAAATCAATTGAGCAGAAAGTTGTTGCTCAACAATTGAAATTGAAAAGTGAATTTGATTTAGAGAGAATAAAAATTGAAGCATTACAAGCAGCAGCAAAGGCAGAAGGAGATGCAAATGCAATTGAAATTATTAATAGACAGTTAATCAAAAGCCCACAATACATTACATATCTTGCCACTCAAAAATGGGATGGGAAATTGCCACTTGCTACAGGTGGAGTGTTACCTTTTATACAAATTTCATCTGATATGAATAAGTGAAAAAATGAGTGAAAAAATTAATTGGAAGCAAGAGTATAGAGTACAATTAGTAAAAAGGAAGTTTGATAATGATGTGTTTGTATTTTTATTTTTAGCAGTTCTTGCTCTTTATTCTCCATTGTTTGCGTTTTATGCTGCAATATTTTTTGCGTTTGTATGTTTTTGTGGTATGTTTTTTGTTGATGAAAAACTAAAGAGATTGGGACTTGAACTTGAAGAGGATAAAAAAAATGGAAAGTGATAAATTAAAAAAATATTTTCAAATTCAAAAAAAATTAGAGAAAGATAGAGAAGAGAAAAAGAAAGAAAAAGAAGTTTTGGTTTTGAGATTAAAAAAAGAATCTCTTAAAGTGTTTGAAAGAGAGCATGATGTTGCAAGTTATCTCATACACAAAATCAAGACTAATCCTCGTTATTTAAAAGGGATTAAGTGTATGCCTGTTGTAAATCCTGTTGTCTTATCTCTAACTCCTGAAGAGTTTTGGAGTGTAGATATTGAAAAATTATGTAGGGAGAAATTTGGAAAAGGAAAATATTGGATTAATACCAACATGAAATGGTATAGTAAAAAATTGAAAGAGAAAGCAAGAAGATGGAGCAAAAAATTAGGAGAGTTTAGTGTGTGAATTACCATAACCTAAACAATGTTTGAGGTTATGGCTTCTTGCTTCATAGAACTACTTGCTGTTTCGCTCTCCACAAAGCCCACTTCTTGGCGACGTTGTTAATCTTCGACCCAGTCATTATTTTCTATCGTCACAATTAAGAATTTATTATTCACCTTCCCATGTTCATGAACTAAAAAAGTGTATATTATATCCTTACTACTTTTTGAATAATGCATTTTTTTCAGAACATTTTTTGGGAGTGTTATGGCAGTTGAGCCGCCGATTTTTAATAGTTTTTGTGTCGTATATTCTCCAGCAATATCTTTTATCAAATTCATGGTAAATCCTTAATATTAAATATATTTGTTGTTATATATAAATCTATTTATTTTTTGAATGTGTGAGAAATTTAATATATTCTATTAGAGAATATTAAATTTTTCACATTTTAGTCAAAACACTCCAAAACTCCTCCAAAATAAAAACCTTTATATAGTGAAAGATTTATAAAATATATTGGAGTTACTCAACAGCTCCATCTAAACCTAAAAAAAGTAACTGTCTTTTATTAGGCAGTGAAAAAAGTAGGGAAAGGAGGAAGTTGTTTTTTGGTGTGAGGGGAAGCTAATTATATATCTAATAAATAAATTAGTTTGCCTTCTCTATACAAAAGAATAACTCCATATACTAAGAAGGAGGTAAAAACTTATGGCAAATGGACAAAATCAAAATACCAAGTGGATTATCATAGGACTTTTCGTTGTAGCGATTCTGTTTGGTGGCGGATATTTAAAAGCGCCTACTGAAGGAACGACTACAGGAGAAGCAGTAACCACAACAACAACCACAACTACAACTCCAACTACAACAGGTTTGCAATCATACCAGACAATAACTTCAACAACTCTATCTCTGGCACCTGAGGACAATTTTGTTCCTGGGGCAGTTGTAGATGTTGAAGGAATTGTACAGAGAAATAGTGCTACTATTTTAGATAGTGGTTCTCTGTTAACAGCGACAGTAAGTGTGAATCCAGGAGAAACACTTTCAATAGCGATGTTTGATGATGGTCAGACGACAGGGGTTGATGGTAACACAAGCGTTGTTCTTGATGGAACAAATGATTGGTACGGCTGGATTAATAGAAATTATGTTGTGCCAATAGCACCGACAGCATCAGTGAGTGTTAAGATGTATAAAGAAGGAGCATTGACAGCTTGGGCAAATAACCCTGATGGAACAGTAAATGCATCAGGAACTCAGTGGGATATGGCAGTAGGAGAGACTGATAGTATTGAAATCACACTCAAAGGACCGAGCAAAGCATCATTCGGTGACCCATACGCAGTAGACACTGGGATAACAGCAGTTGCAGATTACAACAGCAGCTGGATTAATAGTGTTAGATTCAAAAACCCAGATGGAACAGATGCAACAAGCGTTGGATTGCCTTTGACATACATCAGTAGGAAGTATGCAGCAAGATTCAATTTCTCAGCACTACCAGATTTGACAAAGAAAGTTGTGACATTGACTGTTAAAATACAGAGCGGAATTGGGCAGAATGATTTGGCAAATGATATTAACATTGCGTTCTTGGACACTAGCTTATACTTTGATGCAACTGATGGACACGGTTTCAAATATGATATTGAAGATACAGAAGACGGGACAGCGATTGGAAGAGCAAATGTTGACCAGAATATTTACATCAACTAGTTACTAAATTAAATCCTTATTTCAAAAAAATGGAGGCGATTATTTTTTTGGTTGCCTCCTTAATATTTAAAATTTTGTGAGGAGAAAATAATGGTAGAAGATTTTGATTTTCGTGAATGGATTATTTTTGGGGGAATAGTTGCTGTTGCATATTCCATTATAATTTTTCTAATTGGTAACCTTATTGGAATAACTTTTTCCACCTTAACTGGTGGTTTGGAGTTACTTCCATTTTTCGCAACAATATTGGGAATTGTTACAGTAGGGATGTTTGTTGTAATTGCAATAGTGGAAATAGTCAAGTGGACAATTTTGGGTTTTATTTATCACAAATTCTTGTTTAAAACCTTAAAACCCCAAGAAGTTTTTACTAAATGGTTTTTGCTTAACTCTATTTGGATTGTCGGATTAAATGTTTTGAGTAAAGGATTTAGTTTGATGGGAATAATTTTTGATTTGATATTATCTGCAATTATAATATATATTCTATTATATATATTCAAATATATAAAATACAAAACCCCATTTGAGGTGAAATAGAATGGCAAAACCTAAAACACCTACAATAGTTTTGTTTGCAATACTTTTTGTAATTATATTAGGTGTTGGAGGTTTTACTGGAATTTTTAACTTAGGATGGATTAGTGGTGGGATTGGGTCAATTACTGGAATTAATTTAGGAGCAGTTACAGGAACAGCAACATTTACTCCATATTATTGTAATAATTTTGATTATATATGTTGCGGAAATCGTGAAACTACTCAAACTACTGTGACATTAACACCTAACCAAGCATTTACATGCAAAGATATACAATGTAAAATTACAGATGCTACTGAAAGAACTTATTATGCAACACTTACTTCAACTGCTACAACAAAAGAAATTTATTTAATTAAAAATGCTTCAAATTGTAGATTTCAAACAGACTTTTTTGGAACAGCAATATATTACTATTGTGATTCTGGTTCATATGAAACAATAGGCAGTTTTCCAAAAACAATTTATAATGGACAAAAAATTTATACTTCACAACCAATTGGTACTTTCGTTCAAACACCAACATCAAGAACAATAAGTTATACAAAAGTTGGAGAACAATTAATGTATTGCGGAGGTTCGCCATGTCCATCTGATGCAAAAGGTATAACAGGACTTTCTATTTTAACTTCTGCTGGTTGTAGTTATGTTACAGACAAATCAATTTACGATACTTCTGAAAAATTAATTAAATCTTCTGAAACTTCAGTATCTACTACAATCCCTTCTGGACAATGCTACTTAGTTGAAAATCCTTCTAAAAGAAGTATTTGTGGAAATATTGAAGAAGAATGCAAAACAGATGCAGATTGTCCACAACAAACTATTTGTAGCAGTTTAACTTTACAAAAGTATGGTTGTGTAGAGTCAAATGTTCAAGTGTGTAGTGAATATAATTTAATCGGAGACAATAAAGTCTGTAAGCAATATGTTAATCAAAAAAGATGCGAATTAAAAACAGGTTCAAGAGTTCAATGCTGCCCAGGAACAAGCGATTGTGGAAGTACCGCAGCGTGCGATGCAATTACAAACACCTGTAAAGCAACTGGAGAAGTAAGTTGCAAGCAAGATATAGATTGTGGAAGATTTGAAAGATATGACCAAGAAAAGAAATCAATTGTTAAACCTGTTTGTTTGAACCCAGGAACAACAACTTCATCTTGTAGTTTTAATGTTGTTAAATCTGTTGAATGCTATTATGATACAGAGTGCCCAATAAATTATAGTTGTGATGCTGATTATAAGTGCAAACAAACAGTGGTTACAAAACAACAATGTCCAAATGAATGTTGTGTAAATAAAGAAGGATATTATGACAAACCTGCTCCTACAGATAAATATTGCTGTTCTGATGGAACTGTAAAAAATACACAAAATGATTGTGGAAAAGATTCTTGTACAGTTGAATGTAAAGCTCCGACAGAACTAAATTTGGAAAATTGTAAATGTGAGATAGAATGCGAAGAAGGAGAGCACTGGGTTACAGAGAAGACACCAATTTGGTGGGGGTTGCTTGGGGAAAGTGAAAAAGGATATTGCGAAAAAGATACGGACTATTTTTTAATAGCGCTTATAGTAATTACAGCACTTTCTCTCATATCTCTTGCAATAATTTTCCGTAAGGGACCGGCAAAAAATGTTCCTGTAATTAAACAAGTTGGAGAAGGTGTCTCTCCAGTTACTGACCCTTTTGTTGGAAGAGGAAGAAAGTGAGGTATGTTAGAATGGTATGTTTAGATGGAATAGGTTAGGGGTAAGGAATAAAAGATGGTGTTGAAATGGCAAAAAAATTTGATGTAAAAAGTTTTATGAAAAAATATTATTTGTTATTTTTAGTAGTGGGATTTTTGATAGTGGGATTGAAAATGGGAGGATACTTAGGAGTGATTTCTACTTATAATATTACAACAGCACTTTGCCCTATTGTTGCTAATGGAGCATACCAATGCACTACAAATACTACAGTTCCTTATGACAATACAACTCTAAAAATATCAGGAAACATAGACCCAACATTTATGTCAGGAGGTATTAGTAGTTTTTCTGCAACTTGCGGATATAAAACACAATCTTGTGTAAGTATTTTAAATGAATGGTGTACAAATTATATTGGTTTGACAAAAAATTGTGGAATTACTTTCAAAACAATATCTTCACCAAATGTTGCTGAACCAAAATATAGTTTCTCTTCAACTACAACTAAGATTTGCAATGAAGGAGAGAAAAAATGTATTACTGCTTCAACATTACAAACTTGTATTAGTGGAGGAACAGAATGGTCAATTCCTTATACTTGTTCATCAGGACAATTATGCAGTAATGGTAGTTGCATAAATAAACCAACAGTTTGTGAAGAGCAAGCACTAGATTCTTATCAATGCAGTGGAGATGTTAGGCAACAAAAATATAGAGCAACAGATTGTGATAGTGAATTTTGGAAGACTGTTGAAACATGTCCAGAGAAGTGCAATGATGGTGTTTGTGTGAATGTTGCATCTCAACCTGAACAATTAACTGCTGCTTCAACAACAGAAGATATTGCTCAAGTACTTGAACAACAAAAACAAAATATTGAAGATGCACAAACTACAACAACTGAAACGGAATGTGTAGTAAATAGTGATTGTCCCCATTCAACAGTATGTGATGTAAATATAAGCGGATTATGTGAAGAAGGAACATGTAAAACTCAAGAAGAAGAGGTTAATAAAATTAAATGTGATAAATTTGATTTATCTGGTGTTGGAATATTTTTAGATAAATATGGACTTATACTTGGAGGAGCAGTTGCAGTAATTGGAATTAGTGGGGCATTTTTGTTTGTAAGAAAAAAAGGGAGTGTGGTGTAAATGGCATATGAATATGGTCCAGATTCTATTTATAGAGAAAGAGGAGAAGGGGGAAAAACATTTGAAAAATATTTAAGTCTTCAACAAATACTTCAAACAGTAATTGCTTTTGGAATAGGAGTTTTTATTCTCACTTTGTTAGCTGGAGCTTTTCCTTTCCTTGGAGCAGTACTTTTCGGAATAATATTCATTGGGCTTGCTGTAATGGCTCCCGCCATTCCAATATTTAAAGGTCATGGATGGAATTTAACTTTGAATTTCGTTTTCTTAGTGATGGGCATAATGGGTTTGGTGATAGGATTTTTCGGCAACAATATACAACAATTCACTTCTAAATTTTTAGGTGTCATTCCCTTACAAACTGGAAGTGTTTTTGAAGGAGTTAAAACAACAATGATTTCTCAAGGTGGTGGAGTTGAAATGACAACTGGAAATTTTATATTAGTAATTTTAGCAGTATTTGTTGTTTCAGTTTTGTATAACAGAACAAAAAAGAGAGGAAGGAGATAAAAATGAAAATAAAATACAAAGGATATAATATTTTAGTAGAAAAGTCAATTTTTGCTTGGAATTATTTTGTTTGGAGAGAAGACCAAACAATTAGAGATAGTTTGAGTGGTCCAGCATCTACAAAAGAGTTTGCAATTAAGCGAGCAAAAGCAATAGTAGATAGTGCAAAAAAAGGAGTTAGTTTAGACACATATTTTATGAAAATTTCTAAAGAAGAATCAAGATATTGGGATAAAAAAGTAAAAGTTAAATCACATAAAAAGAGAATATAATATTTATCATTCATTAAAAATGATAATAAAATAAGCGGAGGTCAAAAAATGGGAAGTGTAAGGAGAAGCGCAATATTAACAGCATTAATGGCGATGGTTTTCATAACATTAATTACAACATCAACAGCTTTGCAGGGAACTTTAGATTGTAATGTATCTCAACCTGATACAACAAAATATTGGAAAGGGACACATACAATAAACTTTGCTTGGTCTGATACAAATAGTGATATAAGCGGAACACATGATGCAAATGTTTATGTCTGTAAAACATCAACACTTGCAATGTCAGATTCAAACTGCTTGAAAATCAAAGATATAAATTTGATGTCAGATACAGATTGTAGTGATACAGACAGCAATATAAGAACAGGAAGAACATGTAGTGTTAGTTTTGATGTCAATTCAATAGATTTAAATTATTGGATTGATGTTAATGTTAATGACTACAATGTCCACAGAGGAGCAGACAAATTAGCACCAGATAATAATATTGTATGCAGTTCTGGATTCTTTGCTGATAATTCAACACCAACTCCACCAGAGGCTTACGTTCAGCCAATGGAAAATGGAACAGTAAAAATTAAGTGGTTGCAAGATAGTAATAGTTCTCCATTAGAATATTCATTTTGGAGAGTGTATTATGGAACGTTATATCAAGAAACCTGCACAAACTATCCAAACTCAACATCTGACAGCAATGATTCAACACTAACAGAAACAACTATTAAGGGTTTGCAATATCCAAAAACCTACTACACATGTCTTGCGAAATTTGATGCAGCAAATAATTTTTCATCAAAGCAAGGAAGTGTGTCTACAGGAACATTGGGAGTACCACAAGAATTAATTCAGCAATCTCAAGGAGGAACAACAACAACTACACAACAAGCACAAGCAGCAGCACAAGTAGGAGCAGTTCAAGCGTTCTTAGGAAGTACAATGATGTTAGGAACAACAGCAGTACCAATGTGGATAATAGTAATTGCTGTAATAGGATTAATTTACTTCGCAACAAGAAAGAAAAAATAAATAGGTTATGGGGCTTCTCCTATGAAAAGAAAAAGTCCCTTTATGCTTAAAGGTAAGAATATGAGAAAGTCAGGAACAATTTGGAGCTTCATGTGCATGGGTTTGCTAGCCCAAACTCTCTTTTTATTATTATTGAGAGTTCCAATAGAGTTGTCCATGTTTATGAGTTTCTTAACTGCTGGAACTTTATTTGCAGCATATAGAATTGCAGCGGATTGGCGCATTTTTGACAATGCTCTGCAAAAAGAAATGCTATCATATATTGTGGAACTTTCTCCTGAAGCAAAATTAGTTCTGAGTGCTTTTGGAGGTGTCGTGCTTGCAATTTCCAATTTTTCTTTACAGTTTTCATTGGGGGAAATGATGGCTGTCGGAACTGCAGCAACTTTAATTTCTTGGAGTGTAGTAGAAGTTTTGCGAAGAGTGGAAATACGTTACAGGATTAAGATTGTTAATAAAGAAAAGGAAACACAAGAGGAAATATCAGACAGAGAATTGGAAGAAAAATTACTCTTACCAAAATTAATTGTTGGTATTGAAGAAAAAGGAGGGTAAAAAACATGGTAAATATTGACTATCAAAAAATATTGACACAGTCAATAGTTCTGGCAGTGCTTCTTTCCGTCGTATCAACGTTCATTGTAAATGCATTCATAGTTCCAATGTTAGCGACTACAGGATTCATCGCTGAAGTTTCGTTGCCACTGGCAGTGGGAACTATAGTAAGTCTGTTCATAGCAGTGCTGATAATAAAAGTATTGGCTGCATACGTGCCAGACGTTCAGGATTATATCTAATCAATAGCGCATGAGAAAAAAGAATTCAACTGCCAAAAAAAGTTTTGCGCTACTTGAGCAGGGTGGGATGACTCGCATTATGGTTACGCGAAAAGGGCTGGAAATATATATTTATTTGTAGGAGGAGGTAAAAAATGAGTTCATTTACAAGTTTAGCAGATATAATAGAAAGAGATAGTGAAATCACTGACCCAAGTGATGTTGAATATCTATCAGAAGAAGACATGAGAATTCTTATAAAATATCCAGAAAAGTTTGATTTACGAGGATTTGAAGTTGATAATATAAAAGTAGCTTTATACAAAGAATATGGAGTAGATGTCAAATCACATGAAAGGAGGATGTAAACATGGGATTCTTTGATAGTTATAGAAAAGAAAGCAGAAAACGAAGTGCGGATGAATACCAAGAAGCAGTTCAAAAATTATATAAGAAAGGATTTAAAGGTGAGTTTGAAGTAGATAAAAGTGGGAGAAAATTGAAGTTTGAAATAAAACCGATTGCTGTAAAAGAGCATGAAAGGGGAAGATAAAATGATTAATGTAAGAGAATATACAAGAGCAAACAAATATAGTGCATATAAGATTGGAGATGATTTAATTGGAACCATACCAGGAGAAGGAAGTCACATAAAAGTGTATATTGATAAAAAAGATGCTACAAATGAAGAAGAAGAATATTTAATAAGATATTATTTGAATGGAAGAGATAGAGAAATGTGGGTAAGTGAAGAATTTTTAAATGCATATTTTGTAAAGAGGTAATAAAACACAAAGGAAGTTATGAAAATGGTAAATGTAAAAGCACATACAAGAGGACTTAAACCATACAAATTTGAATATAGATTAAATACTGTACTATTTGCATCAAACAAAAAACAAGCAATAAAAAAAGCAAGAGAAATAATGAGGAGAAGGAAAAAAGGAACACATTGGTGGGAAGCAAAAGTAGAAAGAATGTAGGTGATTTTTAAAATGCCAAAACTTGAAAGTAATGTAATTTTATATCTAGTATTTCTTGTTACTATCAGTTCACTCTTCCTTTTCACAGTTAGTCCAGAATTATCAACCAGGGAGGCTTCCTTATGGAATCTCCTACTCGCGGGTACTGTCGGAAGTACCATTCTCATATTTGCTACTCGCAAAAAGAAAGAAGTAGGGGAATATTTTGATGTTCCTAATCAACAAAAATTATTTAGTAGATTATCAGTAGGTTTTGTGTGGGGCGTACTTTTGATTGTCACCATCGGATTTCTCATGTCTGGAATTTCTGCTTTGAATAATTTGATGGGAAGCATAACATTTGCAGAATTGGGAAGTATAGGAAATGAAAGCGTTCTGTTTGCCACATTAATTCAACCCATAACTGAGACATTCTTAGTCATTACCGCAATGATAATAATTTCACTAATTCTTCGCAGCAAAAAAGTTCCTTACCCTGTAATTACTTCAATTGTAATTGTCTCATTAGTCTTTGCAGCCTTCCATTTTGCAGTAAGAGGAAAGGAGGCATATGAATATAGCATTGGAGGATTTATTAGCTTCGTAAGTGATACAAAGGGCATTGGGACATCTGCGTACGTCGGGGCTATACCTCAACTTGTGATGGGATTTTTCTTTTTAGGATTAGCAGTTGTCTATAAGGACTTCATAATTCCGATGAGTGCGCATATTGTTAATAATACACTTGCCTTGTTTTTTGCTCCAACAAGTGTACTTCCGGACAAATCGCTATTGATAATTGTTGCTTTCGTAATTGCTGTGATATTTTTAGCAGCGTTTGTAAAAACAAGATTAGTAGAAATTAGTGATGTAAATTTATCAAATCTAACAGCATAAAGGAGATGAAAAAATGGAATTAACACAAAAAAATTCATTAATTTTGGGAGGAATACTATTGATTGGAGGAATAGGATATTTGTATTCTCAAAATTATTTTGTGCAAACAGATATGTTTATAGAGTTAAGTAAATATTCCATAATTGCGGGAATAGTAGTTTTAGCACAAGCATTGGTTTGTAGATTTATTAGGTGATGAAAAATGGTTGATACAAATGCATTAAATGAAGCAATTTCTGCTGCCCAATCAATGAGCTATCAGAATGGTCTTGATTTTGGAAGATATATTTCTATTCTCTCTAAACTTTGGGAATTGGGTTTGATATACATAATAATATTTATAGTTGAAGTGTATTTGATAAAAAGATACATAGTAGAAAATTATTTGCATTTAGAAGGAATGATTGCTTGGGCAATTTCAATAATTGCTACAGCTTTATTTATATTTCCAATTAGTGCAGCAATAGTGTTTACAGTTGTGGCAGGATTGATAAAATGAAAGAAAAAAAGAAAAAAAGTTGTTGTGGATAGGTGTAGAAGGTGGTGAATAGGCAAATAGGTTAGGTAAATAGGTAAAAGAGGTATGTAGAAAGGTATTACAATATAGGTGGTTGGAAATGAATAACAAATACAATTATTATGGAGCAATATTTATAATTGCTGGAATAGGTGCATTTATTTTTCCTGCTTTTTTTCTTGGATTTATTGGAAGCATAACTGGAATTCCGACAGAAGCAACAGAAGTTAATGTTCTCAGCAATACATACTATTTGGTTAAAGAGCCTTTTATGGTTGCTGATAGCACACTTAAAATTCTTGCTTGTTCTTCACAAGCTCAATCTACTTGTGATAATTCTTCAGGAGACAGAGATAGAACAATAAAAATGGAAGTATATTTGAATAATAATAAAATAGGAGAATTTTTGCCACTATGTAAGGCTCCTCCAAATATAACACCAGATAATTGTGCAAAAGTTGCAGATGAATGGAAAACATTAGATAGTATAACAGGTTTAAATGAAATTACTTTACCAGTTGATTTTTCAGGTTGGGCTAATATAACAATTAAAACTCCAAATGTCTTCCAAGCAGGAATGCCATTAATTGAAAGTTTGCCAATAGAAATTTATAGAGAAAATGAATTATGTAGATTACAACAAGGATATTTATTAGGTACAGAAACTTTTACAGCAGGAACAACTGTAAGAATGGATAGTTTTAGATATTCTGTAAAAGCATTTTGCTATGTTACTCCTGTTTTGAAATTAGATTTACAGACAAAAGAAAAGTTAGAGCAAACAGTGGAACCTTATAAGTTATTACAAAAAGGAGAATATGTTACAATTCCAGCAGGTCAAGAATGGGAATTTAGATATGTAATGGAAGTTCCGCCTACATTAAGCGTGTTATGTGATGCTAATCAAGTTTTAAATACTACTACAAATTCATGCGACCCTCAACCAGGGATTGCTTATATTTGCAGTGAATGTATATATAATGCTAATGAGCAAGTGTTTGTTACTCAACCAGATTTGAAAATTGTTTGTGATGGAGTTGTTGAAGGTGACCAATGTGTGAAATATATACCACAAGAAGTTGTTTTAAAAGAAGAACCAATTGTTTGTGATGGAACTTTAGTTGTTGAAAATGGAGTGACAAAATGCAGAAGAACACTTACAATAGAAGAAACAGAGCATATTTGTCCAGCAGGAAATTATGATGCAGAATTAGATAAATGTATAGTACTACCAGAAATAGAAAGCAAGAAAATTGAACAAACAAACTTTATAAAAATTGCTTTATATTCTATCTCTGGAGGTTTAATATTATTAGGAGCTATGATTTTCTTCAGAAAAATTGGGAGTAAGAAAAAATGAAAGAACAAACTAAAATGATTTTATTAATTGCAGCAGCGTTTGTTTTTTTAGATTATGTGTTTCACTTATTCTTAACTACACCAATGGAAGTTCCTGAATATTTTGTAGCTAAATTTATCATAGCATCACTCTCAGCATATATTTTAGTTAAGTATTTGAAAAAATTTACATACATTAATATTGCTATTGCTTCTGCAATACATTCAACTATTGCTTCAGGATATTATTATTTCCTAACAATTTATGGATATAAAACAATATTCCCAGAGATTATAGGGGTTGAATTATATGTAAATGATATTGCAGGTTGGGTCGTTCATTTAGTATTGTTTTTTGCAGCAGTAATTATTGTTTTGAGATATTTGAAAATTAAGGTGAGAAAATGAAAGGAGAAAGAATTACAAAAAGAATAAATGAAATAAGAACAGAAATGTATTTACTTGATGATGAGATTGTTGATTGTGAAAGAAGATTATTAGATTATGAAAGAAGATATAAAGAGTTAAAATATGAATTAAGGGAACTAAGAAATAATGAATTAAGAATTGTGTCTATAAAATCACATAAAAGGAGAATAAAATGAAAAAATTAATTTTAATTCTGCTATTTGCAATTGCATTTTTAGCAGCAGTGAATGCAACAACTTATTGTGAAAGTAGTGTAAAAGACATACATCCAACAAATTATTCATATCTAGGGATTGGAGGTGTTTCCAATACTACAAATTGTGTTTGCTATGGAGCAACAGAAAAATTAACTGATTGGAAAGATGAATTTTGTCTAAAAGGAGAAATGCACCAGTCTCAAGTTAGGCAGTTCAATCAGCCATCTACTTGCAACATTGTTTCAGAAACAAAATATAGAGATATAGCAGATGAGAGATGTAAATTATGCGAAGGAAAAGAGATTTTAGGCGATTGGAAAAATGTTGAATGTAAAGAAGATGGAAGGGTTTTACAGAGCAGGGAAATTGAGGTTAATACAATAAACCCATTAACTTCAGATTGTGAAATGAAAAATATGATTGAATTTAAATATATTGATGAAAGTTTGTGTAAAATTCCTGTAGTTAATGAGGCAATAACTGGCAAAATAGGAACAAATACAATTATTGCAATTTTGGTTGTTTTAGTAATTTTGGGATATGTATTTAGAAGTAAAATAAAAAGATTTATATAGAGAAAAATATATATTATATAATATAATAGTGTGAGGGGAATCAGTTGTGGAAGAAAAAAGAGGGGATTGTTATTGAATTTTCATATAATGATATTAATAGTCATGACTGCATTAAGCTCTACAATGGTATTTCTTGCAGTACATGAATCTTATCATGCATATTTTGCTACTTCTGTAACAAAAGTATGTATAGAAATTAATTCTAATAAAGCATTTGCAGTTTATGGTAATCATAATGATATTTCTTCAGATGAAACTAAAGCATCTATTGCTGGAATTTTAGCTGCAGCAGTGTGGGCAAGTATGAGTTTTTATACTATTAAAAAATGTATTAAGGTGAGAAGATGAAATATTTTGATTATTTGTTAATAGCTGTGCTTTTTATCTCTTTTTTATTTATGTTTAACTTTACAGAAGCTAAAACAATTTCTAAAGGTAATGCCTATGGTCAAGATGTTAATGTAGCAGATATGAATGGTTGGATTGATATAAAATATATGCTGAAAAGTAAAGATGCAAATATAAATTATGCAATAACTTATAGTTTATCAGGAATAGACTACAACTATATTTTCAGTTCAATTCCAGGAAATATTAAAGCATGGGCAGGAATGACTGGAAAATTTACAGATTTAAATAATTATTCAACTTACAGTAAATGGGGACATAAATTTACAGAGCCTTCTACAGGACATTTGAAAAGTTTTATATATGAAATAAAAACTGATGATATAATAACTATAAAAGGGTTAAAAATATCTTTCTCAAATACAATAATGGATTTTTCTGATATTGACAGTAATGGTTTTTCTGTTTCAATTCTGAAGTTTTCTGATACCAACATTCAAGTTATTGTTTCAATTCCTGATAGTAATTCTGAAATTGATTTAGACCCATTTATTTCTGCTTCTTTTACTTCTACCTCAACTAAAGAACCAAGAAGCAAAGTTGCTCGTTCACTTACAGATGGAAATATTGCTGTAGTTTGGGATGAAGGAACAAAAACAATTTTTAGTTTAAGTCAAGACGGAAATGTTTGGAGCGATTTAAATTTAATAGGAGCATTAAATCCTTCAATTGATGTAAATTCTACAGGAGGATGGGTAGTAGCAGTAGGAAGTAATGATGTAAATATTAGAACTTGTTCAAAAGATTGCAATGCTTCAACTTCAAATTGGTTAGTAAGCAATAATTTTACAAATACAAGCACTGCAGGTAATCCAAGTGTAATAGTTGATACAGATAATAATATTCATATTGCTTGGTATGACGGAAGACAAATTAAATATTCACAATGTACTAACACTGGTCAATTTTGTTCTACAGCTGTTGTTATTTCTATTTCTATAAATGCTGAGGTTAGAAATCCATTTATTGATATAAATTCTTCAGGAGGAAAAGCAATTACATGGTCAGATAACACACCATATGGAAATTTGCATTTTGCAGAATGTTCAAAAGACTGTAATGCAAGTGCAAGTAATTGGATTGATTTGAACATGACAGATGTTAATGGAGCAAATACTCAATATAGTACAGTAATAGGTTCTCCTGATGGTAATTGGAATTTAATTTATTCAAAACAAGAAAAAGACAGTTTAGGTTTATCAACTAATGATATAATGCATAGAATGTGTTTAAACAATTGTTCTGTAATTGGAAATTGGAAAGATTGGAATGTAAGTGCAACAGCTGATGAAAGTATATATCCCTCTTTTGTAATTGATAATAATAAAGTAATACATGTAGTATGGAGTGATAAAAATAATGCAAGTACATATCGTATTTTTTATAAGAGAAGAAATTCTGCAACGGGTTGGGATAGTAATTATATGCTATTATCTTCTCCTTCTTCTGTAAATCCTAATTATATAAACGTTAGAAGAAAAATAGGAGGATTAAATGGATTGAATATTATTGATTATATAGATGTAAATAGTGCTGGAGTGTTTTTTGATACTAACAATTTAGGTACAGCAAATGCTCCTGCTACTACAGAAATAAATTCAATAATTAGAGATAATACTAAAACTAATGGTGCTCTTCAGTATGGAAGAAAAATTGTTAGAGATTCAATAACAGATAAATTATTTGTAGTATGGGAAGAAGATTTTAATGTTTTATTTGCACAGAGTGACGATAATGGTTTAAATTGGAGTTCTCCATTAGTATTGAATATTGCAGCAGGGCAACCAAATACAATGACTGGAAATCCTCGTGACCCAGTTATAGATATAAATTCTACAGGTGGTATATGGGTAGCATATTTCTGGGGATTCTCCGGTCCTTCAGGAAACAGACAAATAGTATTAAAAACTTGTTCTCGTACTACAACAGTTGATTGTAATACAACTTATAGTAATTGGAGCGCAGATGCAAATGTTTCAAGAAAAGAAACAGACCAAACTAACCATGAATATCCAATAATTAAAATTAGTAGTGATAATAATGCACATGTTGCTTGGGTCAATCAAGCAGGTAATTTAACATACACAATGATTTCAAAAGGGCTTGATTGGAATTTTGATGGTTCAGAAGGTTTAACTAAATTTACTGCTACAAGTAGTGGACAGTATGATATAGATGTAAATTCAACTAGTGGAATTAAACTAATATGGTCAATAGGAGGAGCTGGCAGTGATTTGAATTACGCTGAATGTTCAAAAGATTGTAATGGAAATTTATCAAATTGGCAAACATTAAATATTTCTAATAATTCTGGAGCTTCTGCATTCCCGCAAATTACAATTTCTAATGATGATAAATCTCATGTTGTTTGGCATGATGATAACAGTATGGCAGATACTCAAATATTTTATAAAAATTGTTCAAACAATTGCGGAGTTATAGGTAATTGGAGTGCAAATGATTTAAATATATCTGCTGGAAATTCTGGAAAAACTGCAAGAGAACCAACAATAACTCATGATTATGATAATAATGTATATGTGTTATGGTATGATAACAATTCAAGAAGTGATGGTAATTATCAAGTATTTTATAGAAAAAGAACAAGTGGAGGAACTTGGGATAATAATGCAACAATGAAATACGACACAAATAATATTTTTGGAAGAGGTGTTCAAGCACCAAGAGATACTAATGCAAAAAGTAATTTACAAAAATTAAGTTTTGTTTATGTAAGAGAGCCAATATATACTGTTGGTTTCAATACTAGATTATTAGGAACATTTACAGCAGTTTCTACACCCTCAAACAATCCAATAGATGCTAACACTGTAAAAATAGACGGTAATCCTGACAATGTTGCGTTGCCAAGTTTTACCTATGGAACTGATGGAAACTTAACAATTGATTTCAATGTATTTGATTTAGATTATAATGGTTCATTCTGGGGAATAGGAAGATTTGATGCAAATATTGAAGCAAGAGACACAAATGGCACTCCTTTCAGGATAATCACTGATTTGAATTTGATGGTTAGTGGAAGATGTAATGATTTGAATTTTGCAGGAATTAAGGACAATAACAAATATGGAACAACATGTCATTGGGATTGGAACATTGCATTAATTACAGATAGAAATATATTTATTGATATTAATGTAACAGATAATAATGGAAGTACTGACACTAATTCAAGCGATTATAATTTCAGAGTTAATCCAACTATTTCTGCACCTTCAAACAATCCAATTGATTCTAATACAATAAAAATAGATGGAAATTCTGACAACCAACCATTAAATTATTATTCATATTTCAGAGATGGAAATCTTACGATAGATTTCAATGTTTTTGATTTAGATTATAATGGAAGTTTTTGGGGTGTTGGAAGATTAGATGCAAATATTGCATTTAGAGATATGAATGGATTGACAACAAGAATTATTACAGATTTGAATTTAACAAGAAGCAAGAGTATTGGTAGTAATGCAGGATTATATTGTGATGATTTGAATTTTGCAGGGATAAAAGACAACAACAAATATGGAACAACCTGCCATTTTGATTGGAATATTGTTTATGTTACAGACAGGAATGTATTTATCGACATTAATGTAACAGACAATAATGGTTCAACAGACACCAATTCAAGCGATTTTAATTTCGGAATTGACAATACTAAACCAACAACTACTTCTGTTGATTTTAATTATTTGTGGCAGAAAAATAATGTATTGGTAAGATTAACTTGCAGTGATAATAATAGTGGCTGCGATACAACAAGATATAGGATAGATACAAATGATTTGAATGATGATAGCATGGGTTCTTGGATTACTTATTCCTCAGCATTTAGTGTTAAGAACGATGGCAATTGGAGAGTTGATTTTAACTCTGTAGACAGAGCAGGAAATATTGAAGATACAAATACACAATATGTTTTTAGTGATAGTAATTTACCATATGCTACTTCTGCAATTCCAACTTCTGATGAGAATGCAACTTCAATAAACATCTCTCTAAGTATTGATGATGATTTAAGTAAATTAGATTATTGTGATTTTAATGTTTATAAGAATGATATTTTCTATAAAGAGAATCAAAGAGAGGTTTTAACTCCAGTAGATAAAAGCTGTGGAATTGTTGATACAAATGAAGTAGGAGGTGACACAATAAAAGTAGATTTTGCAGTTTATGATTTAGCAGGAAATAGATTTGATTATAATTCATTTATTATAACCTTTTCATCTGGAGCAAGTGTTTCTGCAGGTAGCACAGGAGGTGGAGGTGGAGCAGGAGAAGGAGCAATAATTACTACTACTCAACCATTAACACAAGTTTATACAGAAGCACAACTTTCTACAATTTCAACAATTGTAAATAGTTTTGCTGCTGTGAATAAAATTTATACACAATCAGAATTTGATGCTTTATTGGCTAATTTACAGATTCAAAATCAAATTCCAATTAACTCTACAGATTTAACAAATTTCTTAAACAGTGTTGGTTCTTCACAATTGGTTAGTAGGGAAGTAGCAATTGAAAAAACAATTGAAGGTGGTGGAGGAGAAGAAAAGGTTGTTATAAGTGATAATCAGGTTGTTTTGACTCCAAAATTAGTTGAGGATTTAGTAAGTACAAAAGTATTGTATGTTGTTCCAGGAGAGAAAAAATTATACACAATTACACTTTCAAACAAAACTCGTAAAGAAATTCCACTCACTGTGACAATAGACAAGCAACTACAACCTTATGTAAAATTAGTTAGTGATGTAAAGGTTGTAGGAGTAGAAAAAGCAACAAAGTTGGAGTTTGAAGTTTATTCATCAACAAAAATTGAGAAAAAAATAGAGGGCTACATTGAGCTGAATCTTAACAACAAGCAGGAGTTGATATATGAGAAGCTGACACTTTCAGGACAAGAAGAAAATATATTTGTATCATTAGCTAATATGCCAATTATTCCTCTTTCACAAGAGATTCCTGGAATAGGGAAAACCATAACTCTTGGCTGGCTTGCAATATTTTCTTTTGCTGGAGGAATTATTACTAAATTAATTGGGTTATGGTGAAATGAAACTTACAAAGTTTGAAAAAAAGTTTTATACTAAAGGATTAAGTGATGATTTTTCATGTGACGAAATGACTTGGTGGGAAATCAATGAGAAAATTAAAAAAGGAAAATTAAATGATAGATAAAATTGCTGAACATTTAGTTTTTGTTTTAATGTTTTTAATTTTGATTTTTGTTATTTTAAAGCTATTAGGAATTTTGTGAGGGATTTGATGTGGGATGGAAAAACAAAAGCACAATTGAAAAGTGCAAAACTGCTTTTAGTAATTATTCTGGTATTTCTGACTACTTTAGTTTTGGCTGGAATTGGAATTGACAATTCAGATTCTAATTATTATAGAGTTTTCAACAACGATGCTAACTATTGGATTGCAAAACAAGGATTTCAAATTTCAAACACACCTTCTCAACACCAAGCAAATATGGAAGTATGTTATGAATTGAAATGTGGTGGTTTTACAATTCCAAAAAAATGTGTAGATAGCATGGCTTGGAATTGGCTTGAAGATACTGACAATTTAACATACTCCCACCTTACTGCTTATACTACAATAAATCCAATAGGTAGCAATTATATTGATTTTAATATTTTATATGCTTTAGATAGTCCAGACCAAAATAGAATTTTCATACAACCTTTAATTAGAAATAGAACTTCATATAATTGTGATTTTAATCTTTTTTATAAAACAACAGATATTAATATTGCTCTTGATAAAAATGGGGATTGGCTCACTTATTGGAAGGATGGAGAGAAGGGTTATGATTTGAATAATTTAAATTTAGCAGCAAATAATTTAGATGTAAATAGGTTTAGAATTTTTGATATTGTTGCTCAGAATGATATGATATTGTGGTTTGATAGTATTTTTGTTAAAGATGATGTTAATTATATTGCAAATCCTATAATTATTGCACAGCCAGAAGCTGGGCAACTATTTTCTCCTGTTGATTTAAAAATCCTATTTGGAGTTGTTTTAAAAAATACAACCATTAAATACAATCTCTGGTGGAAAGATGCAAAAGTCCCGACTGCTGTTACCCTAATGCACCCCGACATCAATGCTTCCTATGATTTGAACACAAACATTTCGGCAGACTGCTTTGTTACTATTGGCGGAACAGGTGGGGCAGGCGATTATGTCGGCAGTTTGGAGGACTGCAACAATACAGCCTGCACAGCATTACAGAATATGACAACAAACCAGAGCAACCAGGTTCTTACAATAATTCAGGGCGATGCAAATCCGATTTCAACTTCAACTACAAATGTGGATTTGAACTGGACTCTTACTGGAAATTCTGCAGGAACAAGATATGTGCGTTGTAAAGTGGATAGCAATAACACAACAGGATGCAGGGCGGCTGCGCCATGCTATTCAACAATACGGCAGATAAAAATCAATGCACCGCCTGATGTGAATGTTGTAAAAATAGACAGCTATGATGATAATAAAGCCCTGCCTATTTTTGATTATTATGCTGATGGCAATATTACGATTGATTTCAATGTATATGATGATTATAATGGGGTGTTTTTTGGTTCTGGAGGTCTGGATGCGAATATTGATGCGAGGGATGTTAATGGGAATTCCTTCAGGATTATTACCGACCTTAATTTAATGGCAAGAGCTTCTGTTGGGAGCAACAAAGGAAGATATTGCGATGATTTGAATTTTTCAAATAAAGATAAAAACATTGGAACTACTTGCCATTGGGACTGGAATATTGCCCTTATTACCGACAGAAATGTTTTTATTGATATTAATGTAACTGACAGCATAGTAACAGATAGAAATTCCAGTGATTATAATTTCAGAATAGATAATGTTTTGCCTGCTGCCCGCTCTACAAGTGCCCTATCAACAGCCTATGGCAATCAGAGAAAAATAATCAGGAACAGGGACGGCAATAGGCTGTATGTTGTTTATACTGACAACAATGTTTTCTTCACGCAAAGTGATGATAATGGAGCTACATGGACTGCACCGATTGATATTACGGGCTTTAATCCCTTCATAGGAGCTGGCGAGCCAAGAAAAAATGCCCAAATGCCATCAATAGACATTAACAGCAATGGTGGGCTTCTTGTTTCTTATGTGGCGGATAACCCGCAGAATATACCGAGAGTTTATTTTGTGTCATGCCATATAGATTGCAATGTAAAAGCGAACTGGAGCCTGCCAACTCTGCTAAAGATTGTAGACTTTAGTCCCTTGTCGCCTGTCCCGCAATCCATGAATATAGACAATGATGACAATATTCATATTTTCCATGTTAATACTTTTGATAGCTCATTAACTTACACAAAATGTGCAGGAAACGCAGACTGTGATAGGAATGTCAACTGGGAAGTCCCGATAATAATTAGTGGCACATTTGATGTTAAGAATAATGCATCTGCAATATCAGGCGATAAAAATCTTCATGTTGTTTTCTCCAGAAGTTTACAATTTACCAGCCAGATAATGTATGACTGGTGCAACCTTGACAAGAACTGCTCGCAAACTGCAAACTGGCACACAGACACAAATGTATCTGGAGATTTCAATAATAATGATGGGATTCAATCTACAGCAATTGACTATCCTGTTATTGCCATTGATAATAGTGATGCTCTTAATATTGCCTGGCAACAAAATACTGACGGTAACAGAAAAAAAAGGGATTATGAAATAATATATAAACGCTGTGCAAACTCATGTGGAGTTTCAGCGGCTTGGGAAGCCGATATTAATATAAGTAATTCAGCAGGAAATGATGATAAATGGGCAAGCATTGCTTACACTTCCGACAATAATATTTATGTTTTTTGGGATACGAATTCATTGCACGGGAATGGCGACATTGCTTATAAGAAAAGAACTTCAGGAGGTGTATGGGATGCAAATTTCAATCCAATAACAAATAATAACAGGGGCAACCATTATCCTAATCTTAGAATAAGAAGCCAGACGCTCTCAACTTCCACACATAATTATCTTGACTATGTGTGGACAGAAGGCACAGCCTCCCTTTATAATGTAAGATATGATATGAATAATTTAGGATACCCTATTTCTATCCCTCCTTCAAACCAAGTTGTTGATGTGAATATAGTAAGACCCAATGGCGGGGAAATTATTGGAGTTAGGGATGGAAATTACAGGATTGATTTCAATGTTTCGGATAAAGATTGCAACGGGATATTCTGGTGCGGGGGCGGAAGGCTTGATGCGAATATTGATTAT
>CAZPBI010000003.1:13381-39246 GCA_964584825.1 Candidatus Woesearchaeota archaeon | reverse complement strand
ATGTTGAATTAGAAAAGTTTGTTTATCTTCCAGCAATTGTTCCTTCTCCTCAGCTTTATTTAAATAGAATAGGAATTGATGGAGACGAAATGGATACTAATTGGTGGCAGGAAAAATCTCCTTTTACATACAAAAATATTTTATTGAGTGCATATTATTCAAAGGAGACAGAAAATTTAAGAGAAGAGATGAAATTTCCAAAAGATATGTTTATGTTTTTGGATAGTGGCGGCTACCAAGCTGTTACAAAAGGATTTGGCATATCTCCCTTAGAAATTTTAGAATACCAAGAAAAAAATGGGAATGTAGGTTTAATATTAGACCGCCCGCCATGGGAAGCAACAGGAGGAGCACAATTTGGAGGTAGTATTTATAGAGTATTTGATATGTCCTTACAAAAAACTTATGAAAATGCTGAGATTGCTTTGAAAAATTGGGAGAATAAAAACTTCCAATTATATGGAGTCATACAAGGAGAAAGCCCTGAACAAATGTTAAAATGGTATGATAAAATCTCCTCTTTGGAAAATATTAATAAATTTTCGGGTTGGGCATTGTCTCCAAAACCTTCTATTGATTTATTTAAGATAGCGATGTATGGTGTGTTGGCAGTTGAAAAGGATTTGCAAACCCCTATACATTTATTACAAATCTCTTCAACAGACGGAATTTTAGTTTGTGGATATTTGCTTTCTAAATACAAACATAAAATAACAACAGATAGTTCTTCACTTTCAGTCAGTCAAAGATATGGTTTGTATTTTGACCCCTTGACAAGAAAGATTAATATGTATGTAGGAGATAGTGAGGAATTAAGTGTAAAGAGAATAAAATTAGATAGAAATAAGCTTCCTTGTTTATGCCCTATCTGCCAGAAATTAAAAGGTGTTAAGGATTATACAACAAAACATTATGGATTATTGAATTGCCACAATCTCTATACAATAATACAACTCTTCTATTATGTTGAAGGTATCAGCCAAACACAAGAATTTAGGAGTTTATTAATTGAGTTAGCGAATAATAAAAAATTAGTTGAGGAGGTGTTTGATTTTATGGATTTTGGATTTGAGTTTGGGTTAGAAAGAGCGTTTAAGAAATATCAAAACTCAATAAAAACTCAACAAAAACCTCCTACACAGAAATCATTGTCCGAGTTTGGAGGATGATTTTTGTGTTGAATATAGAAGCAAGCGATGCAATAATTCATCTGTTTGGCAGAAATAACGACAAAACTCCCTATCATAAAATTATTGAAGATTTTAAGCCCTATTTTTATATAGAAGATGAGAAAGGAGATTTTACAACAATTGATGGAAGAAAAGTTAAGAAAATTGTTTGTAATCATCCAGCAGAAGTAAGATTTTTAAGGGAAAATTATAAGGAAACGTTTGAGGCAGATATACCCTATACTGAACGTTATTTAGTGGATTGTATTGATAAGTTGGAAGAGGAACCAATTAGAGTTTGTTATATTGATATAGAGACTTCAATGGAAAAAGAAATTGATATAGGAAGAACGACAAATCCCATTCTATCAATCTGTTGTTATGATAATTTTTTAAATAAATATATTCAATTTGCTTGGAAAGAAAAAGAAGAAGAAAGAAAAAATGAAGATTATAGTTTATATGTATGTAAAAATGAGAAGGATATGTTAAATATGTTTGTAAATTTTATTAGAAAAACTTCTCCTGATTTACTAACAGCTTGGTTTGGAGATAATTTTGATTTTCCTTATTTAATTAACAGGATGAGGTTGTTAGGATTATTCCCTGAAAAATTATCTCCTTTAGGAGAAGTAATGATTGATAATGACAAACCAATAATTAGAGGAAGAAGTTTATTTGATATGTATTGGGCTTATCGCCATCTCATCCCCGGAGAGAAAGAAAGCCATAGTTTAAATTATATTGCGAAATTAGAAGTAGGAGAAGAGAAAGAAAAATTTAGTGGAAGTATAGATAATTTATGGAAGAATGATTTTGAAAAATTCCTTTCATACAATAAAAAGGATGTAGAGTTGTTGGTTAAGATTGATAAAAAGTTGGGAATAATTGAATATTATGATGAGATAAGAAGACTATCAAAAACAACATTTGCAGATGTATTTATGAATAGTAGAATTGTAGATAGTTATGTGTTGGATTATTGTCATAAAAATAATATAGTATTACCATCAAAAAAGAAATTAGAACATCAAACAATTGAAGGAGCATTGGTAATTGAGCCGAAAAAAGGATTGCATGAAAATGTATTAGTAGGAGATATTAGAAGCCTTTATCCCTCAGCGATAATTTCTTTAAATCTTTCTCCTGAAGTGATGAAAAGGTGCGATTCAGTTGGAAAATGTGAAAAGGAAAACTTAGCATGTGTTTATGAAAAAAAAGTTTGTTTTGATACAACAAAAAAAGGAATATTTCCAATAATATTACAACAACTTTTCAACACAAGACAAGAAGTAAAAAAGAAAATGAAACAACTTCCACAAGATAGTGAAGAGTATAAAAAACTCTACGCCAAACAATACTCAATGAAGGTTTTACTTAATTCCTTTTATGGTGTGTTAGCGAGTCCGAAGTTTAGGTTATATACCCGAGAGATTGCGGATTGCATAACTTATTTTGGAAGGGAAGTGAATAAATGGATGCAAGAAAAATTGAAAGAGGATGGATATGAGGTGTTAGCTGGCGACACCGACAGCACTTTCGTCAAATTGAAAGAAAATGAAAAAGAGAAAATGATTGAAGAAGCAAAATTAATCCAAGAAAAAATTAATAAAAGTTTTGAGGAGTTTAGTAAGAGGTTTAATTTAAAACAACACATCTTACAGTTAGAAGTGGAAAAAATATATAGGAGGTTGTTTTTTAGCATTAGCGGTGTAGGAGAAAAGAGCAGTAAAAAAAGATATGCAGGAAAGAAGTTATATCCAACAGAAGAAGTAGAAATTGTTGGTTTTTATGCAGTTAGAAGCGACTCTCCATATATTAGTAGAAGATTTCAAAAAGATGTTTTTGTAATTATTTTAGAGGGAAGAGAAAAAGATGAAGTAATAGAGTATATTAGGAAGTTTTGTAAAGAAATTAGAGATAAAAAATACACACCAGAGGAGTTAGCATTACCAGTTGGAATTAGTAAAAACCTTTATTCTTATGGAAAAGAAAAAGGAGGAAGTTTTGAAAGAATTGGAATTCCTACACAAATAAGAGGAGCACTATATGCAAATAAATTTTTTAATGCCAACATTAAAGGAGGAGATAAAGTAAAATATATTTGGGTGTTGAGTAATCCACCACAACTTCCTAAGCATGATGTTATTACATTTAAAGATGTTATGCCAGAAGGATATGTAGTGGATTATGAAAGAATGGTTGATAGGATTGCAATTATGAAGGTTGATAAGATTTTTGAAACAATGGGATGGAATATAAAAGAGATTGAAGGTCAGATGGAAATTGATAAATGGTGTAAATGATGCTTGAATTGTTTAATAAATTCCCTAGAGAAGTTGCTAAACCTTATCGTATACAAGTAAATAATCTAACAGACTTTCTTGATTTTATTAACAAAAATAATGGTAGGGTAAGAATATTTACAAGTCTGTATGACATTAATCCAATAGAAAGTTTAATTTCACTCAATAAATTATGGTTTGATTTTGATAGTAATAATTCTCTAAATAATGTAATAAAATTACACAATTGGTGTATGAGTAAGAATTTGAAACATATAGCATTTTTTTCAGGAGGAGGTTTTCATTTCTATATACTTACAAAAAATTATGAAAATTTATCTTCTCCTCAACAAACTCTTTATAACTGCCACAGAGTGATAGCAGATGAAAATAATCTAACTATAGGAGAGCCCGATAAGGCAGATATTGACTTCCATACAATTGGAGATATTAGGAGAATTGTAACAATTCCTAATACTTACAATTTGAAAAGAAGAAAATATTGCATTCCATTAATTGAGGAAGATTTGGAAAAAGGAATTGAGCATATTAAGGAGAAGGCAAACAAACAACATTTTGAATATACTTACTATGGAAAGGAATTATTTGATGTCAAACCTTATGACAGAGTAATTGAACATTATTCTTTTCCTTCTCCTATAATTTCTAACATACAAGTAAGAATAGACGGGGAGGAATTTTTTAATAAACTTCCTCCTTGTATAAGGGTTTGGTTGAGCGGAGATTATGTAATATGGAAAAGAAGAGGATGGATTATTTGGTTTTTGAGGGATAAAGGAATTTGGAGAAAGGAGATTGGAAAAGCAATGCCATGCCTTTATAATGAGACAGTAGAAATTTTAAGGAAATATTTAAAAAGTGATGAATTCAAACATTGCTATGAAGAAGAAAAGCAAATTGATACACTTTATAAAACTAATCAAAGAAATAGTTTTCCAAAATGTGTAAATATTAAAGGATTGGGACAGTGTCCTCTTCAACCTAAAGAGTATTGTAAAGAACGCGGAATATATGAAAATAATTAAAATAATAGAAAAAACACAGAAAAAAATAATGAAATGTTTTAACAGATTTTAGATTACAGACTAAGTAGTAATAAAAGTAATCAATAAATATATTTATAAAGGTTATTATATAAAATTATAATATGAAGATAACAAAAAAAATAATAAGAATAGGAGATAGTCTTGGAGTATTATTGGATAAGCAAATACTTGATAAGATAAAATTAAAAAAAGGAGATTTTATAGAGTTGGATATGAAAAAGGTGGAATTATGAAAACCTACAAATTCAGAATATATCCTACAAAACAACAAGAAAATGAGTTAAACAGACATTTATATCTATCTAAAAACCTTTGGAATGAACTACTTGCTCATAATAAAAGAATGTATAATGATTTTGGATATTTTATAACAAAAAACACAATGCAAAAAATGGCAAAGAAATATGGACTATATTCTCAAACTCAACAAACTTTAGTTGGTAGATTATACAATGCAATATGGTATTATCTCAAACTGAAAAAACAAAATAAAAAGGTTGGTTTTCCTCGTTTTAAATCAATAGATAATATGAGAAGTTTGGTTTATCCCCAAATTTCTCCAAATGGCGGATTTAGGCTTGATAAGAAATTGAAAGTCAGTCCATTTGGAGAAATAACAATAAAACAACACAGACAAATAGAAGGCAAAATAAAAACACTAACATTGAAAAAACATCCATCTGGGAAGTGGTTTGCTACATTCTGTGTGGAGGAAGAGAAACAAATACCTAAAATAAATAATGGAAAAGAAATAGGGATTGATTTGGGATTGATGAATTTCGCTACACTTTCTGATGGAACAACAATAAACAATCCAAGACATTTGAAAAAATTAGAGGATAAACTTGCATTTGTTCAAAGAAGATTATCAAGAAAGAAACTACGGAGTAAAAATTATAAAAAACAGAATTTAAAAGTAGCAAAAGTGTATGAAAATATTACCAATAGTAGAAATGATTTCCTACATAAATTATCTACGCAATTTGTAAATACTTATTCCTTGATAGCATTAGAACAACTACAAAACCAAGAAATGTCCAAACATAGTTATGGCTATGGAAAATCAATCCATGATGCTGGGTGGAGTAAGTTTGCGGATATGCTTGCATACAAGGCTGAAAGTGCTGGTAGCAGGGTGGTATTCGTAAATCCAAAAAATACAACAAGGAAATGCAGTAAATGCGGAACAATAGGGGTAAAAAAATCATTATGGGAAAGAACTCATAAATGCGAATGTGGATTGGAAATAGATAGAGATGTAAATGCTGCAATAAATATACTTGCACTTGCAAAACAAGATACCTCTGGGCAAGGGGAAATCAACGCTTGTGGAGATGGAACAATAGTTCCGTCATTGAAGCAGGAAATCATAACTTCATAAGTTGTGGTATGTCACAATCCCCTTTCTTTACAACTATAATGAATTACCCAAAACCCCTAACCTATTTACCAAAAGAGGTGTGTAAACATATGGATAACTCTATATTGAAAGGAATTATTACAAATCATTTCTCTACTAATACAGTTAGAGGGCAAGAGTTTGGTAAATATAGTCCTTCTGTAGTTTGTGGTTGTTTGAAAAAAGCTTATTTTGAATTTTTTAACCCCAAACAAATTGATGGTATGACAAAAGGACTTTTTGAGACAGGAAATTCCTTACATTATTTTGTTGAAAATTTGTTAAAAAAATCAAATATTTTTGAAAAGATAGAAAGTGAGAAGGAAATTACCTTAATCCTTCCAAGTGAAGATAGAATTATAATTAGTGGAAGGGCAGATGAAATTTTATATTTGAAAAATGAAAAAGAAAGATATATTATTGAAGTTAAGAGTATTAATGATGTTTTTAAACCTTTACCAAAGCAGGAACATATAATCCAACTAATGTTTTATTTAGCAGGGTTGAATTGTAAGAAAGGTTTTATATGGTATTTTGATAGAAGCAATTACTATAATAACAAGATTTTTGAGGTTGAGTATAATCATAAAGAGTTTTTGAACATAGCAAAAAATGTTGTATATTTGCATAATTGTATTAAATCAAAAACAATTCCACAAGTTAAGGAATGTGTAAATGACTGGTGTGATTATAAGGAGGAGTGTGATGGTTAATCGCTACGGAATTGGTCGCGCTTTTGAGTATGAAGTAAGGGACCATTACAAAAAACAAGGGTGGTGTGTTGTCCGTTCAGCCAAATCCAGCTTCCCTGATTTAGTTTGTTTGAAAGACGATAAAGTGCTTTTAGTAGAATGTAAAAAGGTAAAGGCTTTACTCTCAGAAGAAGAAAAAATTAGGTTTAGAGAATGGTTAAATAAAACAACAGCAAAAGGAATTTTGGCATTTAAAGAAGGAAAAGAAATGAAGTTAGAGGAATTTCTACCATAACCTTTATATACCTCCTGTTTAGTTTGGGTTTATATTATATAGGAGGAATAGAAAGACAGCAAAAAGAGCCCGAGTGAAGGATAGCGTTCATACTAACTTCCGCCTTTCAACTGATAGTGAACTAAGATTGAAGGGTCATTAAAAAGGGTCTTTGCAATTGTTTTTCTATTCTAAAAAGAGGAGTCAAAATAACTAAATCACGAATTGCAATATGTTATTCCTCCTCTTTTCCTATTTTATAATGAAAGAGAAAAAGGTGATAATTAAATGCAAAAAGATTTTTGTAGTAAATGTAAAGAAGTAATTGATTTAGAAAAAGAAGATTGGTATTTTTCAGGCAAGCAGAAAGTAGCACATGATAAATGTAAGAACAAGTGATTAAGAATGGAAAGTAAAAATTGGTTTGAAGTTTCAAAAGAAGGATTAAGAGAGTTACAAGAAGGAAAATCTAAGTCCTTTGTATTAAAAGAACTTGTTCAAAATGCTTGGGATGAAAATACTAAAAAGTGTGTAGTAAAGGCAGACTATGAAAATGAAGTAGCGAAGATTAGTGTAGAAGATGATAATCCAGAAGGATTTAGAGATTTGACTGATAGTTATACCTTGTTCCAACATACAGAAAAACGCAAGAATCCGGAAAAAAGAGGTAGATTTAATATAGGTGAAAAGCAGATATTATCAATATGTGAAGAAGCAACAGTAGAAACTACAAAAGGAACAGTGGTTTTTGATGTTGAAGGAAGAAGGAATGAAAGAAAAAATAGAGAAAAGGGTAGTAAAATTACAGTAAAAATTAAAATGAAAAGAGAAGAATACCAAGAAATGTTAGATAGTGTAAAAACATATCTTATTCCAAAAGGTATTTATCTTGAAGTAAATGGAGAAAAAATCAAATATATACAACCTTATAAAACTTTTGAAGCTTCGCTTTTAACAGAAATTGAAGAAAACAGAATAATGAAAAGGGTATTTAGAAAGACGAATGTGAATGTAGTAAAATCAGAAGCTCCAATTTTATATGAGATGGGATTACCAATACAAAAAATAGAGTGTGAGTTTAGTATAGATGTTCAGCAAAAAATACCCTTAAGTATTGATAGGGATGTAGTTTTACCTTCTTTCCTTACAGAGTTGTATGCAGAGGTACTAAACCACATAGGAGAAGATATAACAGAAATAAATTCCTCTCAAGTATGGGTTAGAGAAGCAACAACAAGTAAAAGAATAGATGAGGAAATTTTGAAAGAAGTAATAAATAAGAGATTTGGAGATAAGGTTTGTGTAGCAGACCCTTTTGATAGAAGAAGTATAGATGAAGCGATAGCAAGTGGATATAGAGTAGTTAGAGGTTCAGAGATGAGTAAGGAAGAATGGGAAAATGTAAAAGGAGCAAATCTAATCTGCTCATCAAGTAAGTTGTTTGGAGCTACATTTGTAGAGGGTGAGGAGGTAAAGGAGTTATCAGAAAACCAAATGAGGGTTAGGAAATATGCTCAGAAAATTGCAGAAAGACTTCTTAAGTTTGGCCTAAAAGTAGTGTTTGTTAAATCAAGAGGAGATGAATGTGCATCATTTGGAAATGATACCTTAACTTTCAATATAAGTAGGTTGCCAAAAAACTTTTTCAATAACCCAATAAGTGCAGAAACCACAGATTTAATCCTCCATGAGTTGGGGCATAAAGAAGGATGGCATGTAGAAAAAAGCTATCATCAAGCAATAACTAAAATGGCAGGAGAGTTAATTATGCTTGCCCTTAAAGAACCTGCATTTTTTGAGGTATGAATGATGAATAAATTCAAACAAAACCTTTATATATATCCTGTAGAGTTTAGGGTTTTATTATATAGGAGGAAAAAATATGCCAGCAATAATGAATTATTCAAAACTGAATGGGATGAATGTCTTGGCAGACCCTACTCTTGGAGAACTCAGACTTTGCAAAAGATGCGGAACTGTTGCCAATTTGGATGAAGGACTTTGCGAGGCTTGTTTTATGGAGTCAAAACAATGAAAGAAATAAGTGAAAATGAAATGAGGAGCTTTCTCAGGTGCAGAAATCCTTCACAGAGGATAAAAGGCTATAATGCGATGCCTTTAGACCTGCTTACGATTGAGTTCGGGATGCAAATAATGATAGAAATAGAGCTTGAATGCAAGTATGGGAATAAAATTGATTGCGATGAATGCAAAATAATTTATGAGAAAGCCAATGAAATGAGAAGGAAATTCTGGGCAAATTTCAAGGAGGAGGGATGAAAAATGACTAAACCATCAACATTCTCAAACATAGATGAATTAGAGAATATTATTACAAATCTTGATACTGCTGAAACAAGAGAAGTGTTTATTCAAGACGGAAAAACTACAAAAATACAACCAAAGTTTTTGGCAGTGTGGAATATCAATAAGAGTAAATGCGAAGCAATAATGTCTGATAAATATAACCTCGTTCAACACCAAGAAGCATTTAATCCAATATTAATGGGAATAAGACACCTCAATACAGAAGTTAAAGGATTTGTAAGAGATGAAGGGAAAAGAGTATATGTAGATTTGCTTTTCCAAGATGATAAATTTATGATACAACCTGAAGACGGGCATAAAATAAATCTTGGATTAAGAGTATCAAACACCTATGACGGAAGTGGTTCTATTATTGGTAAGGCGTTTGCGTATAGAAGCATTTGCCAAAACGGGATGATTTTTGGTAAAAAGTTATTTGCTTGTATGTATAAAATACATAAAGGAAACACACAGGTAGATGTATTCAAAGACATAACAATAAAAATTGCTGAGTTTGGAAATGAACTTAACATAGCAATAACAGAAGCAGCAAAAGATTATGTAGAAAAAGAAGTGATAGGAGAAGTATTAGAAAAAATAGGAATTGGAAAAAGATATAGGGAATATATACTTTCTAAGGCTTCAGAGTTAGGTAAAATGAATAGATGGGAATTGTATAATCTAATAACAAACATGGCAAGTAGTAAATTGATTGAAAAATCTGAAATGACAAGGGAGACATATCTTGAAAAAGCCAATACTTTATTGGCAGAACCAATAGAGGCAATAATTAGGAAGTGAGAAAATGAAAACTCCATTAGAATTAATATGGTATCCATTAGATAGAAAAAAAATAAAAGAATATGATGGATTGTGGTTCTATTTACCAAATTGGATTTGTAGAGCATATAGATTGAAAGAATATAAAATAAATATGGGGCAAATTAAATTTGTTATCAAAAAAGATAAAAGAGCAAGAATTGAATATTCTGGTGAAGAAAATTGTGCTGACGAATATTTTAAAAGAAATTGGAGCAAAAAAATTAGATTGAAAGTGAGAAAATGACTTGGTGTTTGGATTGGTATGATTTATCAGAAGAAGTAGGAAGGAAAGAATATTTTGAAACAGAAGCAGGTGTGAAAGAAAGAAGAGATGGAATAAGAGGTGAAAATACTGAATATGAAATTTATGAAGTAGTCATATGTAAAGGCTGTGGAAATTGGAAAAGAAAATGAAGAAAGAATTATGGCAGTATGAAAAGGAGGGTGTAGATAGAATGTATGATAATCTACATTTTGCACTATTTGATGAAATGGGTCTAGGGAAATCAGTACAATCAATCGCACTTTTGGAAAAATTATTTAATGAAGGTAAGTTAAAAAATTGCCTAATCATTTGTCCATCGTCACTTAAAAAACAGTGGTATAATTTGATTAGGGAATTTAGTGATTTGGATTGTCAGATTATTGAAGGAAGTAAAAAACAAAGAATAGAGTTATGGAATGCTTTTTCCACTATTAAAATCGCTAATTATGAATTGTTTAGATTTGATGATTTGCCTTTTACTACTAATTGGGATGTAGTTGTGTTAGATGAGGCAACGAGAATTAAAAACTTCTACAACAAAACAACACAAAGGATTAGGCTATTAAAAGCGGATAGAAAATACCTTCTAACGGGCACACCAATAGAAAATACCGGTAAGGAATTGTGGTCTTTATTCAATTGGTTGGATTATAGGGTTCTAGGTAAGTATATGGCATTTGAGGATAGGTATTTGGAAGTAGGTTATCAAAGAATAGGGAATAGGTTAATTAAGATGATTTATGGAATGAAAAATATTGAAGAGTTGAAGCAGCGCCTACAACCCTACTATTTAAGGAGGACAAAAGAAGATATTGGATTACAATTACCTCCTCTAATCAAGGAAAACATTTATGTTGAATTAAGCCAAGAAGAAAAAGGTGTTTTGAGAGAGTTGAAGAAGATGGCGAAGGAAAAGATTGATAGAGAAGAAAGTTTTATAGGAATAGTGCAAATGATGAGGGTTGTGTGTAATGGGTTAAGTGGATTGGCTAATACCCATAGCCAAGACATTAAAATACACCAACTCTCCCAATCCTTAACAACCACCAACAATACAAAAGTAGATGAAGTAGTGAAGTTAGTAGAAGAGTTAGAGAAAGAGAATGTAGGTAAGATTGTTGTATTTAGTGAGTTTTTAACTCCATTAGAAGAGTTGAGGAGTAGGTTTTTCAATTCGCTATTACTAACCGGAGAGGAGAAAGTAAAAGAGAAGGAAATGAACATACAAAACTTTACTAGTGGTGAGTGCCAGATACTACTCGCACAAACAAAAGTAGGAGGTTATGGACTAAACCTACAAAATGCAAATGTTGTAATTTTTATCAATCGTCCTTGGAACCCCGCTGTGGAAGAACAGGCAATTGCACGACTTTATCGCACAGGACAAAAGAAAACAGTATTTGTGTATTATTTGTTGGCGGAAGATAGCATTGAAGATAGAGTTAATGAAGTGTTAGAGAATAAACAAGAGATTAGAGAGGAGTTTTTAAGGAAAGTGATAGTAGAATAGAATAACCTCAACCATAACCTTTATATATAACCTGTTTAGTTTAGGGTTTATATATATAGGAGGAGTATGGTATGGTAAATAAAGAAGAGTTAGAAAATGAAATTGTAAGTTTGGAAAAAGAAATGTTGAATATAGAAGAAAAATTAGTGATGTTTGAAGTAGGTAGTAGAGCATTTGAAAGAATAAATGAGGAATGGTTAGGATTGTTTGATGAAAAATGGGAGTTAAAAGATAAACTTTTACGAGTAAAAACAAAAGTAGAAGTAGATGAAAATACTCAAAAAGAGGAGGAATGAAAAATGGAAAAGAAAATTTTAGAAGGAAAAGATTTAGAAAAGTTTAAGGAAATACAAAAGAATCTTCGTCAAATTAATTGGAAAGAGCAAGATTTAAGAAGAGAACTAAGATGTATGGGGCTTGAATTTGATATATATGGAAAACCAAAAAATTTTGTAATTAAAGAGGAATAAAAAATGGAAGTATATTTAACAAAAGAAGAATTTATTAAACTTCCTAGAGAAGAAAAAATAAAAGAGATACAAAGAGTGTTAAAAATTTGGAAGTGATGAATAATGGAAAAAGAAATAGAAGTTGCAATTGCTCTTGGAAAAATGCCTAAAGGGTATCTTTCAAAAAGTAAAAATCATAAAAGAGGAAAACATGATTGGGTTGCACATTGTGATGAAAAGGGCGATGAACTTTTTGGATATTGTGAATGTTGTGGAAAGATAAGAAGTGATTAAGATGAAAAAAGCATTTGAACAAATTTTGGAAGATGACTATGATATGATTGTAGATGCAAAAGGTAAATTATGTTTGGTTGAAAAAACATTTAAGGCAGGTTCTATCAAAGACAAATACCATAAAAATACAAAGAAAATGAGGAAGTGATGAAAAATGAAAATATTTGGTGAAGAAAAAGAGAAACCTAGAGTTGAAATAACAATCAAAAATAAGGAAGGTAAAATTACAAAAGAGGGTAAAAAATCTATATCTTTCACAGTAGAAGAAACAACTATGGAAGAACTTGAAAAAGTCATTAAAGATGCGATTAGAAAGAGTAATTAAAATAACATGTAATTCAGAAAGGAAGTGATAAAAAATGATATGCAAAAAAAGAAATTTACATAAAGCATTGGTTATGATTTTGAATAAACCAAACAAAAAAATAGTAAATAGTAAATAGAAAACTAAATATTATATGTGATGATTGCAATAAATTCTTAGGAACGCTTGAAATAGCAGGGAATTAAGAGGTGATGAAAAATGATTTGTGGAATAAGTAAATTTGCTGTATTGAAAGCAGTAGAAAAAGTTAAGCAGGAGCCGAAAATCAATATTAGAGAATGGTGGTATGATAGTTATAGGAGAAATTTAGCGAATGGCAAAACAATACAGGAGTTTATATCTGAGTTGTGTGGAGATAAAGTAAAGTTAATATAAGGAGGAATAAAAAATGGCAATATGTCCAAAATGTAAAAGAAAAATAATTAGCCTAATCTTCATTGATTTTAGAGAACCCAATGTTTATGTATACGATGGCAATTCATATAGTACAAATACAAATTTCAAAATGAAGGTACACAATGTAGAATTTGCTTGTCCTATATGTGTTGAAACATTATTTGAGGGAGATGTAATAGGAGAAGATATAGAAGGTCAGGCAAAAGATTTTTTATTAAAAGGAAAGAGGTGATATAAAATGAATTCTAATACAGTTTGGATGGCAAGACAAGGTGATATATTACTTGTTAAAACAGATGAAGAAATTAGTGGAGAGGCAAGCAACTCTTTAATTCTTATTACAGGAAAAATGACAGGAAATTCACATAAACTTACAAACGGAAAGATTGTATTTACAAATGATAAATCATCACAAGTTATGGCTTATGTAATAATTGAAGAAGATTCAGCTGAATTGAAGCATCCTGAACATAAAACTATTATTTTACCTAAAGGAAAATATGAAATAAGGAGACAAAGGGAGGTGGTTGGCTTTGTTGAGGACTGAACTTAATGAATCAATTAAGATACTTTTGGACAATATTACTTTAATTCCAGATGAGTTTTGGCATACTGCTGAAAATGAAGAAGATGTTATATGGATTCTTAACAGAGACGATGGAACAGCAGGGTCATATGAAACAAGCGAAGAAAGATTAGGAATTACCAGGACTGGAAAAATATTATATGGTTTTTCATCAGGTTGTAGTTGTTGGTCTGGGTGGCAAAAAGATGATTATAAGGATACAATTACTTACAAAGAATTTGAATTAATGCCAATAGGTGAATTTAATTCAGATAATGAATATGAAATCAAAGATAAATTTGATTTATCTTTTGCTGAAGGTTGGAATGAAGAGGCATATAATAATTTGAAAGATTACATGCTTCTTATTAAGAAAAAAGTATTACCATTAGAAGTATTTAAATCAAGAAACTCTGAAGTTAGGAGATATTTAATGAAAAAAGTTGGCTTTGATAATGTAAAGAAGCATTTTAAATTTTTTACAATACACCAAGATAATGATGAGGTGTTGTTTGATATAGTTTTAGAAGGAGATGTTAAAGAAAGATATATAAAAGTAAAGGATGCTTCATCTGATAAAGATTATCTTTTATCAGTTCCAAGTGGCGCTCTAACTTGTAAGGGAGCTGTTGCTTGGAGTTTTGGATTAGAAGAGGAAAATTATAATCCTATAATTGAAACATGAGGTGATGTAAAATGAGTGAAAGATATTTTATCACTGAAATGCAGTTAGGAATGCTACTCTCAACAACAGATGAAGGACTGAAAATAAGATTGAGAAACGAGATAATGGATAATCAGTATTTGGGTAGTTATAGAACAGAAGAAGAAAAAGAAAGTTTTATGGAAAGAATAAAACATATTTTTAGGCAAGAGTAGGATGGAGGTGTAAAAATGGAGATAGAGGAAATTGAAAAAGAAATAGAGAATGTTATTAATGGAAACTTTAATTCTACTGTAACAGCAAATGGAATTGTTTTGCTTTGTAAAATAAATCTTGAAATTTTGAAGCATTTGAAACAACATAAGTGAAGGTGATATAAAATGAAAGTAATTGCAAGTGTTCCAGTAATTAGTGATGTAGTTATAGAAATTAAAGAAGTTCCGACAGCTAAAAAAAGTGATTTTTATTTATTTTTGATGCAAAAAGGAGTAAAAGATATTTTGATTTCATGTAATCCTTATGGAAAAGTATCCAGGGCAGTTTATAGAAATGGATATTGTGGCAGAGGAATGTGGAATAATATTTTCAGTAAAAAAACTCAAAGAGAATTGGATGAAATTGGAAAAATAGAAACAAAAAAAGTACTAAATAAAATTGAATGTAAAATCAATTTAAAGAAATATGGTGATTGGTTTGAAAGTTTGGAGGTAAAATAAATGAGAAGAGATAAAAGTTGTTGTAAAAATCCAAGAATAAGTTTGTATATGACGAAAGAAAAGAAGAATATTATTAAGAAGTTTTACAGGTGTAGGAATTGTAATAAGAAAAAATTAAAGGTTGTGAAAAAATGACTTGTCCATACTGTGGTAGTGGTCAAGTAAGTAGATTTGAGAATGATGAATATGAATGTGAAGATTGTGGAGCTGTATGGGAAAATGTAAGATAGGGGTGAAAAAATGAAAAGTGAAATAGATAAATTGATAAATGAAGAAGAAGAAACTCTTACACTAAGGGATAAAAGCTTTAAGAAAATGCAAGCACCTGAAGATGTTGAGATGATTAGTCCGCCTACAAGAGAAGTGTACAGGTTTGGGAAAGAGGAAGATGAATATAGGAATAGATTTGGATTGATGGATTTATCTTGGCAGATGGAAACAGATATTGATAGGCATAGAAATTTGAGGAATGAGTTTTTAAATAGATGGAGGAATTTTAGGAGTTATTGTAGGAATAGCTATCCTGAGTATTGGAAATTCAATATTAATGATTTGAAATATGAAATGTCTAAAATAATTGATGAGAAGAATAAAATGGAAATGATAGAAGAAAAACTATCATCAGATTTGCAGGAAGCATTGACAAAAATGACAATGGTTTCAATATGCAAACGCATAAGGACAGATACATATTTTGATAATGAAAAAGAACAGGAGATGAAGGAGAAAATAGAGGTATATGGGTAGATTAATTCTTTAATTATAAAGAATTAAGGAACCATAAGGTATTTAAAGGGGTTTATATAATGATTATATAAGGTTTTAAATATGAAAAAAAAATAAAACATTAATATTAGTTGAAAAAGAAACTGCCAAAAAATTGAAGAGTATAGCGATTACAGAAAGTGAAACATATAATGAAATTATTAATAGACTATTAAGGAGATGAAAAAATGAAAATTGATTTCGGAGATGAAATTGTTCTTGATGTTAAAATCAAGGAAAGTATGAATCCGCAGGAAGCGTGCGGATATTTTGAGCATTTGCTCAGGGTAATTAAATCAGCCATGAAACAGACAGAAAGTATTACTAAAATATCAGATACAACAACTAATAAGCGAGAATATGATGGTGTAAGAACAAAAGTAGGTGAAATAATCAATTATTTAAAACAAAATCCAGAAAGTTTAGTAAAAGAAATAGCAACAAATTTAGGTTTCAAATCTGGGAATGTTTCAAGTGTGCTGTGTAATAGAAAATTAATTCAGAAATATAATATAGTTTCAAGTCCTATTGCAAACAGCAAAAGAAAGAGATATAGAATAAATTTGATAGGAGAACATACAAATCTTCCAATAACAAAAGAAAAAAAATATGGAGAATTTGCTAAAGTAGTAGAGGAATTGCTTATAGTAAATCCTCAAGGATTAACAACAACAGATATGGCAAAATATATCAATATGGAAGTGAAACATATAAGTACTAATATGAATAATATGTGTAAAAGACATCCAGAACTTTTAATAAAAGAAAAAGGTCGTTCAGAGAATAACAGAGTTCAATATATATATAAATTAAGGAAGTGAGGAAATGACAGAATATACATTAGAAGTTGTTTGTGAAAATTGTTACAATCAACAAACTCTAAAAATACCATATGGATATGAATTCACCAATCATAATTGGGATTTGATAAATATAAGAGCTCATGCAGATGAAATTAGTGATAATATATTTTACAGGATGTTTCCTAAAAGATTACAGTTCAAATGTAGTAACTGTGGTAGTTATAAGCTGTATAGAAAAAGGAGGTAACAAAAATGAAGAATAAAAGACATCAGCAAACAAAAACTATAACAACAACCATGACTTCAGAAATCTATAATTTGTTCAAAAACCACATAGGGACAACAAATGGATTGACAAAAAGAGAAATAATGCAATCTGTTTATGGAACAAGATTAAACCTAATGAGCATGTACGAACAGGATTATTATTGGAGGCATGTTGTTTTGTCAGTGATTCATAGACTGAGAAATACTACAAAAATGTTTATTGTTTCAAGCAATGAGAAAAATGATAAATTGTTTTTTGTAGTTAAAGATTATGGAGAAGCAAATGACTACAAAGAAAAATGCAATAAAGAAATTTCAGGCATGAAGCACAACATGGATAAAGTTGAGAGAGCCGTAAAAGAGAAGTGGTATGAAAATTTATAGAGGAGGAAAGAAAACAGCAGACGGGAAGAAGCAATTATGGATGAGGCATTATGTAGTTTGAACGGGAGTCAATAATGCTATCATACATCTATACTTCTGACGTGTTCAGGTGAGTGAAAATGTATGCCAGAATGCTTACCGTTATCTGATGTTTTCTAAAAAATAATCTTGAAGATGGGGTTGTGTTTTTGAAGTGAAATCTATTCTGATTTTGCCGAAATGCACCCCTATATCTTCAAGATGAAAAAGTGGAAATAGGATAGGAGTAGAACAATAATGATGAATTCCATTATTGGGTTAGGAGGTAAGGGTCGTACATTGGAGCAAGGTTAGCTCGCCACACTGGTAAGGTGGAAATGTAGGTTAGATTCCTTCGTGTATCCTGAAATATTCCTATCTTACCACCAATTATATTTTAGGAAGGTAATAGAATGAGTAAATCAGATAGATTAAGAGAAATGCAAACAGAAATAAATGATTTGAAATATCAATTAGCTGAGAAAGATAAAATTATTGATGCTTACAAAAAGCGAGATAATCCTCAGTTAAGTGATTTTTTGAAGGTGAAACAATGAAAAGAGATATTATTGGAATAGCGATAGAAGGAGAAAGAAACATAAAGCCAGAATTTTTAAAAGGCAGTTCTGGTAATGATATAATATCCATTGAAATGTATAGAGATAAGAAATATGGAGCAATCGCAGAAATTTATTATGGCTTCTCATTTAGTAAAGTATTTGGGCATAAATCTAAAAAACAAAAAGTGGTTAAAGAGAAAGAAATAGATTGGGATAAACCAGTAGATACATCAAAATGGGTTAAACCAGACGAAGAATCAATTAGGAGGGAATTGGTTAAGAATTTATTGATGTGTGAAATTGTGAGAAGAGAAAGTAATTTATATCAAGAACATTTTGCAAAAGCAAGTGTTTGCTATTCTATATTGCATTCAATACATCCAAAAAACCCACAAATTTTAACAAATTATGCAACAGGAGAAAGTGAACCATTAGAAGTAATAAACAGAGAATATAAAATAACTTCAAAATTTAGAAAGGAGTTTAAAAGGGGAATTAAGTTAAAATTGTTTAAGTATAAAAAGTATGTTGAGAAATTAAGAAAAAATAGAGAGAAATGGTATGAAGAAATGAAAAAAGGAATGATAAGAATAATGGGAGAAATGGAGAAAAGAAAATGAAACCAAAACCAACAGCTGTATATGAAACTGAATTTGCAGAAGACTTAAAAGAGATAATTAAGAAAAATCCCATAGTGTATTTTAAGAATAAGAAATTGAAACAGAAAATACTTAATGCAAAAGATGATGATTTGTTTTTAACACGAAGAGAAATAGGTTATAATCCATTTATGAAAAAGTCAGGAATACTAATAACAAAAGTTGAAAAAGTTGATGATGAATATATAAAGAAGAATTTTTGAGGTGAAAAGAATGATTGAAGAAATAACTCAAGAACAATCAGAAAAGTTGTGTTGGTCATTTCATAAATTAGCCAGAGTGTCTGATTACACACAAAATCTTGACTTATGGAATGCAATAAACAATCTTAAAGATGATAATTATTTAAAATTAATGGAATGGGCATTGAGTGAAATTGGAATCAAAGTAAAGAAGAATTTTTGAGGTGGAATAAAATGAAATGGAAATGTAAATGTGGTAAAAAATATGAATTAACTTCAGATTGCGGGGATTATCATTTCAAAAATAAAAAGTTATGGGAATACTCTGATATTTTTCATTTTGTTTGTTCATGTGGAAGAAAAAGAACAATAAAAATAGGATTTTAATTTAGGTGAAAAAATGGCTTTGTGTCAAGATGCAAGTTTTGAGAAACCAAAAATAAAAGATTGGCATAAAAAATATGTTAGATTAGAATTCACAGCAAGCATTAAAGAACTGGAAAAAATAATTAAAGAGTTGAAAGCAGAAGGCAATAAAGAACCATTATTTTATAAATCCCCAGAAGAGGTTAAGTGGATGTTAGAAGCATTCTTGAAAAAATGCCAATGTCCTCAATGCAAACCAGCATGGGAAGCATTTGAAAAGAAACAGAAAGAATTATTAAAAAAGAAATAGAGATGGAAAATATGGAAAAAGAAAAGACATATGAAGTAAAGACAGAATGCACAAATTGTGGGAGTGAAGCAAATTTATTTATACCTTTTGGAATAACAATTGCTGTATTTCTTGACCAACAAAAATGCTCATTTTGTGGCTGTGAACATACATTAAGGAAATATTATTGAGGTGATGTAAAATGAAAAACATAAAAACAACAAAAGCAAAATTATGGGAAGTAGAATTTGGAGATAATTATGACAAAGTAGTTGTTAATGCACAAAATATTGAAGAAGCAGTCAAAAAGGCATTGCAAAATATTGGATATAATGGGATGGAAATGAAAGATGTAGCAAGAGTTGAATTGATTGCAGAAGAAGATTAATGGGGATGAAAAAATGAGAATGTGGATGGTAAATCCTAAAATAATGTGCAGAAGGCATTTATTGGGAGAGCATTTAGAATTGCATATGTTTATTGGAACAATAAATAAAGGCAAAAAAATAGATGGTTATTTGAAAAATAATTTATTAGAACCATCATCGTTGATTGTCAGGCATGAGAAATTGAAAGATGAAATGATAAGAAGGGGATATAATCATAATTCAAAAATAAAATTGATAGATGATAATAAGTTTTTGTCAGATAGTGAATATTTTACATTTATTGATAAAGAAAAATCAAAAGGAGATTTATTGAAAAGGTGTAAAGAGTGCAGTGAGTTAAATAAAAGATATGAAATTGAAAATGTCGTTGAAATTGTGGTGAGAAAATGACAACATTTAAAAAGATTTGTTCTTGTGGAAATATATTTTATACTGATAACCTTGAAGAAGTTTCATGTCAGGATTGTAGAGATGAGGTTGTTATTAAATATGATGATGGGTTTTGGGAAAGTGATGAGAATGTTATTTTAGAAGGTAGAGAAGATGTCTGAAGAAAGATTATGCAAGAATTGTGGGCAACAATTAGAGCAAAATAGAATTTTTGGGTCTGAATATTGTTTTAGGAAAGAATGTCTTGCAGAGAGGAAAAAATTACGAAGAAGAAAATACATAGAAAAACTTAGAGAAGAAAGAAAAAAGATAAATGAAACTCCTTTAGGTAAAGAATTAGAAGAATTAAGAATTAAAGAAAGAGAATTGCTAATACAAATAAAATCACAAAAATTAGAAGAAAAAATTATTGAGCAAAGAACAAGAAATAAATCTTTAGAAGAGGAATTGAAAAGATATTCAAATCTAAATACTGAGTTTGAAAAAACATTTGAAGAACAAAATAAAGAAATCTTACCACTAATTGAAAAAAGGAAATGTGAAAAATGTGGAGCTGACATAACATGGAGAGGTAAAAGGATAGCAAAATATTGTTTGAAATGCAGTTATGAACATATGACAGAGAATCAAACTTTACATTATATCAAAGACCATGAAAGTAGCCAGAGAGTAAAACAATTAAGAAGCAAAAGAGGCTGGTAATTATGGAAGATTATGAACAGCTTTGGGATAAAAGGAAAATATTAATAGGATTAATTGATAGAGGAAAAATGGAATTATCAAACTTAAAAAATAGATTAGAAGTTGTGAATAGAGATTTGTTAAGATTGAAAAATAGTTTGCCAGAAGAGAAAAGAAGATTGATAATTGCTAAAGAAGAAAAGCCATTAAGAAAAAGTTGCATTAATGAAATGGAAAATGCAAGAAAATCATGTGAAAATAGTGAGAAGAAAAAAGAATTTAGTTTGGGTTTAGAACCATTGAAAATAAATAAACCTCAATATTGTATAAAATGTGGAGCAAGAAAAAAGATAGATTTGAATTTAGGGGATTTTGTTTGTCCATATTGTAAGGAGGAAATAAAAAATGACAACAGAAAAAGTAATTAGGTGTGACGGATGTAAAGGAATTATTCAGGGATGTGATACATTAGTAGAGATATATGGAGGCTGTTTAAACATTGTTATACCAATAAATAAAACAAGAGAAGAAGCAATATTTGAAAGTTTAAGAGATTTGCATTTTGATACACTTGAATGTATGGTTAAATATCTACATAATAGAATAAAAGAAATAGAAGAAAAAGTGAGGAAAAAATAATGGGAACATATGATGAAGTAAAATATAAATGTGTTTATTGCAATAAAGAAAATACATCACAAACAAAAGCATTAGGAAGTGATAGATTAAAAACATTTAAGGTTGGAAATTTAGTTAATAAGAATGATTGTATTATGAAATTGAAAGAGCCATGTATGTTTTGTGGAAAGTATTCTGCTGTAGTTATTAAGGATAAAATTATTATTGAAATTGTAGGTGAAGAAAAAGCAGATTGTGCTGAGATACAATATGGACAGATTAAGAAGGAGCTGAAATAATGGGAATACATTATGTTTTTGGTTATGTTGGATATGAAACAGCATTTGCAGAAACGCTGTGCCATTTATTGGAAAGTTATTGTTTTGGTTGCCATACAAATGAAGATGTTAATAAGGAATGTAAAAACTGCCCAATAGGAAATTTAGTTTATGCTTCAAAAGATTATGTAATGAGTGCTTATGAAAGCAAGATATTAAAGGATGATACAATAGCACTAAGAAAAATAAAAAAGTATTTAAAAAATATAAATCCATGCCCTTTTATATGGTTAAACAAAGAAGAAGGATATAAAAAATTAAAATTGGCAATTTCAGAATTAAAGGCAATAGAAAAGGAAAGATTGGATTGGTTTAGAATAGAGGAGAGAAGAAGAAATCAAATATCAAAGATGATTGAAATTGAAAATGAAAAAAGAAAGGGTTTGAGAAAATGAATAAAGAAGAAGCAAGATTAAGAATTGAAAAAATAATAGATGAAAAAATATCTGAATTTGAAAGTAGTTGGAGTGAAGATGAAGATGGAGGATTGGTTTTTTGTGGTTCTTGGAATGATTTTTTCGGTGATTTTAAGAAAAGTATATTAAAAATTATAGATGAAATAGAATAAGGAGCTGAAATAATGAGATGTCCATTTTGTAATGTTGATATGATACCAAAATCTGATACACATATTTTCATAAACACAACATCTGAACTTCAAAAAATAAAAGGAGTTCTCACAATAGGAAAAATTGTTCAATGTCCAAAATGCAAGAATATTGAGGTGGAGTGAAAGAATGAAATGTTCATTTTGTAATATTGATATGATACAGAGAGGGAAATCTGTAGAATCTGCACAGTTAAGTAATAGAGCTGATGATAAAGCTTCGAAAAACAGATTTTGTTGTGGAGGAATAATATGGCATTGCCCAAAATGCAAAAATATTGAAGTGGAGTTGGGAATATGATTGAGCAATTTAAAAAATTGATAAAAAAAGAAGCAGAATTTATAGTACTTATAACTATTTTATTGTCCTCTATATTGATTTTCTATGCAATTGCAGATAGAAAAGATTTTGGAATTAGTGTGTTGGTTTTAATATTTTTTTATTATTGGGTAGGTTATCATACTGGGAAAGGAGGATTTAAGAATGAAATTCAAAGTAGAAGGTAAATGTAAGGAAGGATGTTATGTTGATGTGGCTATTGTAAAGCCAATAGCTTATGCTGTTGTATTTGGAATTTTTGGGGCTTTTATTATGTTAATAATTGCAGCAGTTTCAATAGGAATAGCAAGCCCAGAGAATTTACCAAAACCCCTACCAGATTTCATTTTTGTTATGTGTGGAATAGTAGGATTTATTGGGGTTGTTTTTGGATTGTTAAGTTGGAGATTTTGGGAGGAACATAAATATGATGAGGAAAACATCAAAGAGTATATTAAAGAAGAGGATTTAGAAGAAGATTTGACATGGAAAGATTTTATTGGAAGTATTATGCATAAGCATCATCTATCTCTTGATAAGGCTATTAAAAAAGTTAAAAAAGAAGGTTTGTGGGATAAATACAAGAAAAAAGAAAAAGAGAATTGGGAAAAAATTAAAGTAATGGAAGGTTATAGGTGGGATGATTAGTGGATGAGATGGAATAATGATTAAAGAAGACAAAAAGAAATTGAATAATATGCTTTATTTTTTGGTTGGTTTTATATTGGTTATTGCATTAGTATTGGCATTCTTTAGTGAGAAAGATTATTGTGATTTGACATTAAGAATAATGCAACAATCAGATGATGCAAAATACAACAAATTGGTGAGGTGTGATATAAACTTTCCTTCTTTGGCAAAGGGTGCAAGGTGTTTATGTTATAATGAAGGAGAGAGTAATTGGAGTATGTCATTTGGTTAAAAAGAAGGTGACTAACAATGCTATGTAATTGTGATGCAAGAAAAATGATTATAGAACATGAGAAGAACAAATTCATTAAATTGAAATGCGAAAGATGTAATGAAGAAAGCATGGTTTACATTAAAGAAGATAAACCCAGAGCAGTAAGAGGAAGTTTTGTGGCAAATAGTATTGAGAGTTTGAAAAGTTTTTGTGAGATGAATAAAATTGATGAGAAAGATAATCCTGAGTTTGTTGTTATTTGGGATGAATATTTTGAGGAGGAATAGAGAATGGAAAAATATTTAAGCGCAGAAGCACAGTGGCAAGTGTATGAATTATATCAAGCAATATTTTTTGTTTGTATTGTGATAGGATTAAGTATTATTGCATTAGGCATAGCAATATGGAACATTTTACCAGTTATTTTTGGAGTGTTTATGTATTTTGTAAGTATGATACAAATTCATAAAAGTGAAAAGAAGCAAAAAGAATTAAACATTGTATTTTGAGGAGGAATGAAAATGAAGATAAAAGTAAAAGGTAAATGTAAAGATTGTTATGTGGAAGTAGATATTTTTAGTGGAATAAAGAGAAGATTGAAAAATGGGTTTATGTGGGCAATAGTATGTTCAATGGTTATGACATGGGTTGTTGTATTGGGCATTATTATTTTATATGCGTTAAACCCTTTGAAATTTAATGCTACAAGTATACCATTAATGTTGTTAATAGTAAATGCTGTAATATTTGTTGGAGGATTTGTTGTAGGTATTTTTGAAAAGGAGTTGAAATGAATATGAATAATTTAAATTGGTTAAAAAAGAAAATACAAAAGTTATATGGTAAGAGGTGTGGAGATTTTGAATCAGAATGTATAGTTTGTGATGCGTGGCTGATATATGATGATATTAAGGATGATGAAAATAAGGAGATGAAAGAATGAACCTACAAGATGAAATTAAAAATTTAGAAGACCTTCTAAGTGTAAAATCAATAATAGAAACATATTTGAATAAGGAAACAGATAAACTTCAGCATAGAATAAATGTAGAGAAATCAAAGACATATAAATTAAAATTAAAAAAAGGTGATTATGTGTTTGTAAATTTCAATGATTGTAATTTTAAATGTGAAGGCAAAATAATTAAAATTGAAAAAGATGTTAATTGTTTTCCTCCATATTTAGCGACAATAATAGATAAAAATAAAGAAAAGCATTTATTCAATGTTTCATATTGTAAAAAAGAAAATATTAAAAATCAAGATGAAAAAGACGAAAAAGACAAGGAAAATAAAATCTATGAAATTAGAATTAGGCATATGAACCAAATATCAGAAATAGCAAAGAAGGAAATTTTAGAGCAAGTTGAGAAGTTGCCTAAAACCTTTAATTTTATTGGATATGTTGCAATATCTTATGCTCAAAATCCATTTAGAATTGTTAAGATAGAGCCAATAGAAGGAACAATCAATACATATCTTGATAAAATTACAAAAGGAATAAATGTGAATGTGTTTGAAGAGATGCAAAAGATAAAAAAGGAGTGATAAAATGAATGTAGAAGATAGAAAAGAAATAATGAATGCAATTAATAAGGCTATAGAAACTTTTGAAAAAGCATTAGAAGATTGGGAATTTAATCCTCCAATAAAGATAGAAGTAGCAGAATTATATAGCACTTTTGATTTGGGCGAAAGGATAGTAGTTGATAAGATTAAGGAGTATGAAAACAGGGAAAAAACTAAAAATAAGGAGGAATGAAGAAATGAAAAAAGGTAAAAAATATTTATGTAATGTATGCAAGAAAAACACACTTGTATCAGAAGGATGGCATTTAGAACATGATTTGGATTTTTGTTCTAATCAATGTGTAGCGGATTTTATTGAAAAAATGTTTGATTATATGGTAGGATTTATAAACAAATTAAATAAACAAGAAAAGAGAATAATTAAAATTGAAAAGAAATTAAAAGTGAAAAAATGAAATGTCAGAATTGCATTAAATTGCAAAAATTAATCAAGAAAATGTTGGAGTATTATGAAGAAGATTTGAATGATAATTTGAGAGAATTAAAAGAATTGAAAAAAACACTTTATGAATATGGATATTTGGTGAGAAAATGAGT
>CAZPBI010000003.1:0-13371 GCA_964584825.1 Candidatus Woesearchaeota archaeon | reverse complement strand
AAATGCAAGAATTACAAAGGCAAGACTTGGTTATGAAGACCACGGGATTTTGACTTGTTATCTTCAATTAGATTATGGAGATGTAACGCAAGGATTTGGTGATTATGCTCTTGATAGTTATGATGAAAAAAGTAAAACAAGAATAGGGACAGCACATGGTATGGAATTTATTATACAAATTTTGAATATTGTTGGAGTAGATGAATGGAATGAATTAGTAGGAAAATATGTTAGAGTTAAAGCAGATAGATGTAAGGTGTATGAAATAGGAAATATAATTAGAGATGAATGGTTTAACCCTGAAGAATTTTTTAAGAAAGAGTTGAAACAATGAAAAGAGATATAAGAAGAGATGTTATTGATACAGAAGTGAACAAAGGTAATAGATGTAACGTTTGTGAAATGAAATTACAAAAAAGAAGCAAAAAAACAAAAATATTAGGACTTGAAGGATATGCACACAAAAAGTGTTCTGATATATTTTTAGCTTGTGTTGAAGAACATTATTAAATGACGTGAGAAAATGACCTGCTATATGATGTTTGTTAATAGAGTCAGAAAGTTGTTAGACAATAAAATTACACCTCAACAAGCAAAAGAGATTTTAGAAGATGTAGAAAAGGATGTAGGGCATGAAAAAGATTTGATTGAAAAGATTATTAATGAAGAAGGGATTATGTTAGTGAATAGGTTATATAAAAAGACAAAAGAGAAAGAAAAGAAAAAGGAGTTGTTGGCTTATGCTTAGTTTAGGAGAGGATAAAAAAATGGTTTCAAAAGAGTATGCTGATAATGCAGATGTGTTTTATTTTTTAAGAGGTATTTTTACATCTGTGTGTATTGCTATAATTCTTACATTGATTGTGGTTTCGTTTGGTTATGGAATTATTGGTTCAGAATGGAAATGCAATGAATGGCAGGAAGTCAGCAGGGAAAAATTATATAGTGAAACAGAGCCGACAGGAAAGAATATTGAGAATGTGCAGTGTGAAAAAGAAGGAAAAGTTGATGCTCCTGATTCTGAATATGATTATTGGTGTAAAGAACATTATGTTAAAGGAATTTGTGATAGTTTGAATTATTGTAAAATTTGGTCTTACGAAAAAGTCCAGAAAAACTGCGTTGAGGAAGTGCTTGTGAGGAAGGCATAGAAAATGAACCAGAAAACCATTTCAGGAGAAACAGCAAAGCCATTGCGGAAGAAGCGGAAGGAGAAAATAATTGAAGGGTGCGGGTGTGCGGAATGAAGCAAAAATCAATAAGGGAAATACTTTGTGATGCTTATGGTGTTGATTTTTGGAAAGCATACAAAGAATTTAAAAGTGGGAAAATGGAAAGTGGAACAATTGAAGATTTGAAAAAAAGGGCATCTGCAAGACAAATCGGAAAAGGATTGAAAACATGAATAAGCAAAAAACAGATTTTGAGAAACTCTGCGAAGAAAAAAGGCTATTTCTTGTAGATTATACATTAGAGGGTAATGAATCAGAATTAATTAAAATAGATGATTTAAAAGGCTTCAACATCCTCTCCGACAGTGAACTTGAAAATCGTGACATTGACTTGCTTATGAAATTTATTTTAAGTAAAAAGTGGGTAGGTGAAATTAATTTGGATGATGTTAAGCAATTCCTGAAAGACTGGAAGGAGAGGCGGAGAGAATGACTGCATTTGGTAAAATTATATTATTAAAGAAAGAAAAAACAAAGATACAAAGAGAAATTGATAAATTAAAGCCGCAAGCCATTAAGGAATTAAGAGAAATGGGGTATTCTTATGACAATATTTGTATTCTTCTTGGAGTTGGTAAAATTACTGCAATTAAAATTGAAAACAAAAGGCTGAAAAATGACCGACAAACTTGACAAGCAGAAATTGCTGGATGTTCAGAGAATACTAACAAGCATTAGTATTTTTGGCGCACTTCTCTTTGTGATTGGAAGTGGATTGCTCTTCTACTCAATTATATATTTTAATCCAATACAAATTGCTTCTGGCTTTGTTATGGTAATTGTTGGTTTCCTTATACTTATTCTGAGGAGTTAATATGCTACAAAAGAAAAAAGAAAATAAGGAGATGAAAGAATGGAAAAAATAGAATCAATTGAGGATATGAACAAGACGTTTTTTTCTTTGTCAAAAGAAGAAGTTATATCTTGTTCTAAAAAAATTAGTGATTTAAGTATTTTAGATTTACAAGAAAAGTTTGGAGTAATTCCGAGTTTTTCAACTCAGGGAGGTTTGGCTATTCCATATACTAATCTTGGATTACCAAATTTCGGTGAATGGCTACATTTGCGATTTAATAAAGGATTTGATGAGAACTTTGGCGAAAAATGGAGTTTATACTTTGCTTTTAATACATACAAGAGAAGAGCTACTTGGACAAATGAAGAAGAAAATAAAATTATTATAGGAGCAAACAAATTACTTTTTGCAATGCAAGAAATACTGAAAATTAGTAAAAAAGTGAAATCATGACCCCAACCCCCCACTCCACTGCCCTTCCCGTCAGGCGGAAGAACTCACATCAGAAGCAGGATATGAGAAAAGATGAAGCAGAACTTGAAATCTGCGAGAAATGTAAAAAATCTAGCGAAGATAGATTGATTGATAAATCAAAGCATTTTTTAGGAGAGTTCTATTCTATAGATGAAATAACAGGTGAAACAATTTGTTTTAAAATAAAAAGAAAAACAAAAGAACTTTTGGCAGGAATTGAATATGCAAATAAACTAATAATTAAAGAAATAAATGAGGAAGAAAAGTATATTAAAAACATAAACAAGAAAGACAATTTTGATGAATGGGTTGATATAATAGGGTGTATTGAAGTGGATAGTGCAGCATTAAAGCATAATTTATTTGTAATGAATGAATTATTTAATAAAGGAAAGACAACTGAAAAACAGACAACTGAAAAACAATCACAGGAGTTTTTGAAATGAAAAAGGATAGCATCCCGATTGCGGAGCTGAAAAAGATTATTGCGGAAATGAAAAGGGGCTGTAATGTTTCGGAGTGTAAAACTTGTGAGACACTTTATGATTTAGAACAGAAACTCAAGCAGAAGGGATATTTGAAATGAAGAAAAATACAGAATGTTGCGAAGGCGGATTATGGCTTACTCCTCTGGGAAGAGTTGTTTTGGATAACCATAATTGTGAAACTTTTCTAAAATCCGGTGACAAGAAGTTAATGACAAAAGAGGAATTGAAGCATGGGATAAATCTAAAATTGTTCATAGAAAGATTGGGGATTTGAAATGAAGAAAAAATGCAATACCTGTAATGGTTTTGGATTATGGGAATTTGGAGAACACACACCAATGGGTGATTTAGATGCTAAAGAAGGATATTATACACTACCTTGTCCAGAATGTAAGGCAAATGCAAACCCAAGAAAGGTGAAAGCATGAACCAAAAATCAGATTTTGAGAAATGGCGGGGAAAAGCAGAAAAAGAATGGGCAAAAAAGAACAATGCTCCACAACCGCCACATGATTTATTCAGTTATAGATTAGTTAAAGAAAATTTTGAAAGTGCAGGCTTCAATGTCCTCTCCGACAGGGAAATGGCAGATGAATTTTGTAGTCTTCTGCATTGTTTTGTGAATGTTTATAGGTTTGGAGAAAAAAGAATTTCTTTTGAAGAATCAGATAAATTTGTAGAAGGATTTATGAAAAGATGGAAAAAAGAGAGGCGGAGAGAATGAAAATGGGTGGAAGAAATTATTTGAAAAGCAAAATTTGCCCAGAGTGTAATAATAAAGTATATTGTTGTGATGAATGTAGTAAAGCAATTGAAGAAATGCAAATAATGTTTTGTGATGAAGAAATTTTCCATTTTTGTAGCAAAAATTGTTGGTGCAAACACACAAGGAGAAGAAAATGGCCGACAGACCTAAATCCAATTTCTGCAAATTCTGCGGAGCAATAGAGAAGCAGAAATACAAGAAATTCAATGGCAGGATGCGCCCGATATATCTGCACAGGTGTGAGCAGGGCGCAAGCATGATGCCATTGGAGCAAAAGGCAATGATTGAGGAGATTGTGGCTTTGGATTCAATGTCTTTTCATTTTATCAAGGCAAATTTCAGGTTATTTAATACAATAAACAAACTAAAAGAACGATTAAGAAAGGTGAAAGCATGAGCATACTCAAGCGGGAGGGATGGTTGAAATGAAAAAAGAAGAGATAAAAACTGTAGAAGAAGCAAAAGAATTTATTATCAAGCATTTAAAAGAATGTCCTGATTTGCACTGTGTTCCAGACAATCTTATAAATACATATAGTGGAATGTTTGGACATCCAATAAGATATTGTAATGAATGTAGATTTTTAATTGATAAATTCCAAATTGGAGAAATAACTGGAATTAAGCGGGGGATGTGGTGTGCATATTACGAAGAGGCAAAACATGAAAAAACCTAAAATTCTGGGCTTCAATGTGAAGGATGCTGATGATGCGGATAGTTTTTGTGTATCTTATGAGATTTATAAAAACAAATGCTTCCCCGCAATCCCCGCTTCCGAAGTTGAGAGGGATTATGTGCGGAAGGCGGACATACTGAAAAGGATACAAAAGTTTCCTGATGAATTAAAGGAGTATTTGATTATCACTTTGGGGCTGAAACCATGAAGCATGAAGATTGTATTTTTTGCAGAGGAAAACAAAAGCCATTAATGACTTGTGGAAATTGGTGGTTGGAAACAAATGGATGTTGTGGAAAAAGATTTGCACATTTAGGTTGCTACATTGATAAATTTTCAGAGCAACTTATATTAGGATATTTTTGCATTAGTGGAACGGATATGTTATCTGCAAAGAAATTAATCAAATACATGGATAAAAAACAAAAAGAAAAAATTGGGAAAAGATTGAAAAAGATATTAACAGAATTGGGGCTGAAATGATGGTCTGGGTATGCAAGCAGCACGGCAAGGAATGCAGGAGCTATGTTGTAAGCATCTGCAAGGACTTCAATGATTGGGGCATAACCCCGAAAACAGTAGGCAAGCTTGATGACGAAACTATGCAGTTACTGAAATGCGTGAAGTGGATAGAAGAAAAGAAGGGGAAGGGAAAATGATTATCAGAGGTAAAGAAGCAGTGAAATTTCTTAAGAGGATGGAAAGAAATAATTACAAAAAACCAAACAAAACAGACAAATTACTTGAGGAACTTGAAGAATTAAAAGAATATAAAGTTTTAAAAAATCAGATAGAAGAACTGCATAATTTGAATAAAAGAACAGGAAAACTTCATTGCCCTATGTGCTTCAAGCCAATGAAAATGCAAATTGATAGTACAACAGGAAAGAAATCAAAATATATCTGGAGATGTGAGTGTATGCCGAAAGGATTGCAATTAATGATAATGTGAGAAAATGACAAACACATATCCTAAAAACACATCTCTTGAAAAGAAAACATATGAGGAGTTGCGCTGCATACGCTGCGTTTTGGAAAGGATATTAAGGGTTATGGATGAAGGGCTGTTTGTGGATTATCAAATGGAAAAATTTGGGAAGACTGGAAAATGAAATTCATAAAAGATTTGGGAAAATTCTGCAAATTAATTAAGGATGAACATCATAAACATGTAGATGGGCAAATTCAAATAGATATTGATTGGTATTTGGATGAAATGCACATAATTATTCCAGCATATGTATTGGATAAGATTGATAAAACATTCACAATAAAGGCGGGAGAAAAATTCCTGAATAATTACTGGAAAGAGGGCATAAGAAATTTGAGGAAAAAATATATAAGGCAGTGAGAAAAATGACATATTATGTAATTTATTGGGAAAAAGATAATAATAGAGGATTTGTATCTTATAACAATTCATATTCAGTTCCATCATCTGAATACGAGCCTTTTCCTTTCTCTTATGCTTCAAGATATAAAAATAAAAAAGATGCAGAAAAAACAAGAGATTGGTATGTTAAAAGAGGCGGATTTGGAACTTTTATAATATTGAAAGTAGAGTGATAAAAATGAATCTCCAAGAATTTGTTAAAGAAGTTAGAGAAAATTGTGTTCATAAAAAATTAGGAGATTGGATTGCATATTGTTGGGCACCTGGACATTATACAGATAAAGAAGTTAGAAGTTGTTTGTTTTGTGGTAAGATTGTAAAAAGTAGGAAGGTGAGAAAATAGTTAGAGATATGATTTTGGAATTGGTTTTTGTATCAGCTTCTATTCTTGCAGGAATTGCAAATGTTATTAGAGGAAATGTATTTGCTCCTGAAAGTTTGCTTTTCATAATAATTCTTGGAATTTTAGGAGCATTTTTATTAGGTTATCACCAAAAAGAAAGGGAGATTGTAAAAGGAGAAAAAAATTATGGAAAAGAAAATAAATAAAGTTTTCATTAAGGGCAACATACATAAAAATCTAAAATATATAGAAGTTGATGGCAAAACTTTTCTTGCAGATGGCAATAAAGAAACAGATAAAATTATAACATTCAGAGAATTTGATATTGGGAATTATAAAAAACTTGTTGAACAGGCAGCAGAAAAAATATCAAAAAAGACAAACATAAAAGAAATAATCAAACAGGCACTAATGGATTTGCCTGTAAGTGAATTGTTGGAAGTTAAGAAGGAACTTGAAAAACCAAAACCAAGAATTAGAAATAATTCTGGATGTGTTTCAATAAGTGTTGGAAAGACAAATATTCCAATAAGGAATTAAGGTGTGGAAAATGAGAGGGGCATTAACTGATAAAATCCAAGAAATAGCAAAAAGTAGAATTGGAAGGGAAATAAGCATTAGAGAACTAAGATTAATTCCCTATATACAATATGTAATGGTAAATAATCAAGTAATTGAACCAATTAAAATAAGTGTTGAAGAAAGAGCAATATTAAAGAAATGGAAAGAAGAAAAATTTATTGAAGGAGGAGCTTCAGGACTTTCAATTACTAAAGAGTTCTGGGATTTTATGTGCGAAATTTTATTTGAAAGTTATGTTAAAGATGCGTTTTGAAAATTGAAAAAAGGAGCAAGGAAAATGAAACCTTATAAATTAATGGAATTATTTACCGATGTAAGTAGTATTAGAATAATGTATTGTATGGCAAAATTAGATAATCCTTTAGGCATAAACACCATATCAGAAGAGTTAGAAATTCCAAAAAAAGAAATAACTGTTTTATTGAGAAAGATGATAAGCCAGAAAATTGCTCATAAATTGCCAGAGAAGAAGTATGACTTGACAGAAAAAGGATTATGCGCATTATATAATTTTCACAGATTTTACAATAAGAAGGTGGGATAAATAATGTTAGCAAAAAATTGCAAATGCATTAAGTGTGGAAAAAGGGCTGTGGCTTTCTTTCCTGTATGTGACCCAGATATTCCAAGTTATGCTTATTGTAGGAAGTGTTTAGATGAATCAAAACAAAGAATAGAAAAGAAAATTTATGAAATAATGGGGGGATGAGAAAATGAAATGTAATTGGTGTAAAAAAGATATTAGTGATTATTCAGGAATGAATTTTATTGAAGGTGCGGAATTTGAAATTACATTTGGGTATGGAAGCAGGTATGATAGAAATAGTTATGAGTTTTGTGTTTGTGATGATTGTTTTAAAAGAGTATTTTTAAAGAAGGTGAGAAAATGAAAAAGGATTTGAAGGTAATTTGGATGTTTCTTGCATACAGTATTTTGCTTACAGCAGGTATAACATTAGGATGGGGATTTGCTGATAAATCTTATTCTGATTTTATAGGATATTGTGTAGAAGGTGCAAATTCAAATTTAGAACTATACCAGTCTTGTGAAGATAATCTTATTAAAGCAGAACAAAAACAAGCTATAACTTATGCTCTTGCAATAGGTTGTCTTACAGACAAGATTGATTTAAATTATTCAGAAGATTTCATTCAAATAATAGACCCAATGGTTTCACATGGGGTGAAGAAATGAAAACTAAAAAGAAATTAATAAGAAGTAAAGAAGGAGTTTTTGCTACATTAAAGCAAATGATAGAATTCTATAATTCTTATAGAGAAGTATTAAAACTAAATCATGAAGAAGCAATGAAAAAAGCTTTAGATGCATATTTTGATTTCTATGAATGGTTACAAGGAGAATTAAAGTTAGAAAATGCTTGAAAATTTATGCTGTAAATTGTTTTGGCATATTAGAGATGATTATATTAGCAACTGGATTGATAAACCAAAAATAGATGTGATGGTTTTTTGTAGAAGGTGTGGAGAAGTAATTGAATGGAAATATGAGAATATATGAAAACTTACAAAAAAAGATTTTGGAAATGTGTTGAATGTGGGAATAAGAATAGAGGTGCAAATCATGAATGTGATAAATGTGGTGAGAAAAGATGAAAAAACTCATGATAGCATGGGATGAATATCATAATTGGGGAGATATTATGGAGCACATGAATAAAAGTAAAGAAAGAATGACATTAGCTGAACTTTTAAAAGACAATACACCAGATGGATATTGTAAAGAATGTGGTAAGCCGTTTTGGTTTTCATTTATAGATAGTCATAGAAAAATTAGAAGAAAAAAGTTTTGCAATAAAGAATGCACAGATAAATATGATAGAAGAGAATACTATAAAAAATATAGAAAACAAATACGATATAAAGCAAAATTATTTTACAAAGAGCATAGAAATCAAAAATTGCAATATTATAGAAATTATTACTTAAAAAACAAAAAGAGAATATTGCAAGTAATTAAAGACTGGCGAAAAAGAAATCCTGACAAAGTTAAGTTGTATAAAGAACAAGAAAATAAAAAAAGAAGAGAAGCAAGGAAAGAAAAAAATTTAAAAATGAAAGAGAGTGATAAAAGATGAAAAGCAAAAAAGACAATTTTAAAGAAATTACTAAAGGCATGAAGAAAGTAAAATATAACAAATTAATGGATGTAAATAGAGAATTGCATTGGAGGATTGGAGAAAGGGTGTTTGTTGAGAAAATAAACAAAGACAATACTTTTTGGATTCATTGTTCATTTATACTTCCAATTGATAAAGAAATAGAGTATGTGTATTTTAGAAATGTTGGAAAAGGCAAAATTGTTGGAAAGAAAATTATTCTTCCAAAAAAAGAAGATATAAATGTGAAAATGAATAAAATGTTTTTTAAGTTGAAAGGTGATTTTGAAGAGTGAGAAAAGATGAATATGCATGAAGAAGAAATTCAAGATTTTGTATGGCATAGTAAAACATATAGAGGTGTTTTATCGCACAGACGAAGTTGTAATAAGTGGGGAAAAGAATTTTGTTTAGAATGTTTTGGAGGAGGATTAACAAAATTCTCTATACAATTATTGAAAGAGTGGGAGTATAGATTAAACCCAACAGAAAAATTAATTTTAGAATGTTTGTTAAGTTATGCTGGATATAAATCAACAACACAGATAGCAAAAGAATGCAAAATTAGTTGGAATACAGCGAGAAAGTATTTAGATAAATTTGAGAAGAAGAATTGGATTGAACATATAAAAAAGGGAGTAAAAAAGGGGAAAGAGTTATGGAAAGCATTAAGATGAATAAAAAGATAATTTCGGATTATGAAAGAAAACATCCAGAAGAAGCAAAAGAAATTCAAGATAAAATCACTGAGGCAATTAAAATTTTAGAAAAAGATAAAAATCACATGAAAATGATGAAGAAAATATGTGATAAAATGTTAGAAGAAATTATAAAAGAGCATCCTGAAAAGTATAAAGGACTGAAAATATGACTGAAATTGCAAATTTGGATAACACATTTATTCTTTTAATCATAGCCATTGTTATTATTTCTATATTTTCGGGAATTGCTAACTCTTATGTATATAAAATTCCAGTAATAATAGCAATAGTTGTAACATTACTTATAAATTTTATTTTTGCTATAGGATTTTTGATTTTAATTGAAAGTGTTTATTATGTTAAGAAAATTATTGATGTAATTAATGAAAGAGTTAGAAGTATGAAAGTAGATTCAGAGACTGTTGTAAAAAGAGTGAGAGAATATTTTGAAACTGCTCAAAATGGAATGGGGTTATTAAATTTTAGATTAGAACAAGTAAAACAAAAAGGCAAAATCTGGATAGTAAAATGTAGTCTTTATACTTCTTTAAGTAGTGGTAAAAGGAGTTATTATAAAGTAAGTGTAGATAAGAAAATTAGAGAAGTTGAAATGATAGGAGAGAGATGATGGAAAAAATAAAAATTCCTTTTTGTATATGGCATAAAAAAACAAAAATGAAATTAATAGAAAAGAATAAAAGAGGAGAAGATATGTGGGGGAATAAAGTGGTTTATGATTCTTATAAATGTTCAAAATGTGAAGGACATTATTTTATTGATTATAAGGAGAAAAGAAAATGAAATTAAAAATTAGTTTTGGCATTCTTGCTTTTGTTTTGATAATATTTATAGTATTGACTATAGCACAGACAACAATAGAAATAGCAAAGATTAATAAAGAATTTAATGAATGTAATACAGAACTTGCAGATAATAATAGTCTTTGTATTAAGTGTTCAAATTCAATTTTGATAGATGATACTTTTTATAAAAGATATTGTTGGAGATATAAAACATGAAAACTTTTGAAAATGTAAGCAAGTGGGATTGGATTGAGTTTTTTGTTCATATAGCATTAGCAATAGTTTTTGGAATAATTGCTACAATAGTGTTTGGCACTCCAAAATTCTTTACATGGAACTTGCAGAGTTTTACTTGGGTATTATTTAGTTAGCTTCTTGTTATGTTTATTTTTGGACTGTTGTTATTTGATTGGGTTTGGATTTTTAAATCTTTATTTAAAACTGAGGAAAGTTTTAAAGAATGGAAACATTATTTTCATTGGTATGGATTTGCATTTTGTATCTTTACTCTTAATGTATATATAATTATTTTAGGTGCATTACATTTAATTGTTGATAAGATAGGAAATAAGATTGTTTACAAAGAGAAGGAATAAACATGAATAAAAAATTAAAGAAGGATTATTTTGCTGATAGATTTGTTCCAGGAATATTACTCATATTATTAGCGATAGGAGTTATTATAGGAGGAGTTATTCTATTGTTTGCACCAGTGTTATATTTACTCTATCTTGTATTTACTAAAGGTATAGAAGGTTTAAATCTTATTGTACTTTTGATTATTACTGTTATTATCAATATAGTTTGGCTGGATTATTTAAATTGGAAATTTAAATTGGAAAAGAAACTTAATGATTTTTGGTATGGTAAGTGAAAATATGAATAAAAGAATTCTAAAATTGATTTACATTATTGTAATGTTTGTTGTAGGAATTGTTCTTCTTTCTACAATATCAGATTTAAATACACTATTTTATGTTGGGTTAATTCTTTCAATAATTTTTGTCCATGAGATTGGGCATTGGGTTGGAGTTAGAATGTTTGGGCATAAAGGAAGATTAAAAAATTTTTACTTTCTTGGATTTCAAATTGCTGGGTTTAGCCTCCAGCAGATGAAGTTAAAGCAATTTATTGTTGTATTGTTGTTGGGAATTTTGTTTGGGGTTGTTTATGGAGGATTAGTATTAGGATATATGGGATTGTTGTTTGGAGTTTTAGTTTCAATTGCTGATATTTATTCATTAATGGTATTGAATTATTATGCTATGAAAAATGGATATTCAATAAGATATGTTGATTTAAAAAGTTTCAATTTGAAGGATATTAAACACATACAAGAGAATTATGAATAGGAGATGAGATGAATGGGAAAAGATGAAGATTTATGGGAAGAGATAAAAAGTAAAGGCAAAGAGTTTTTAACATCAGAAATGACAGATAAAGAATTTAATAGTGCTGAGATTGTCCCAAAAGAAGATAGCATAACACAACCAAGGATTAATTTTAAGCAGGATAAATGGGATACTAAACACTACTACAACAGATGCCCAAAATGTAATAAAGGATATGTTTTAAGTAAGAAGGATTATGAGGAGTTGAAATTACTTCCCGAAGTAAGGATTATTGGAAAGTTTGTAGAGTATGTTTGTTATGCATGTGGGAAGGGGAAGTGAATGGAAATGAAGCAACATCCACATAAACTACCTTTTGGTATTAGAGTTTATTATTATGTTTTTAAAGGAATTTATGGGCGATTAGGTTCTCACATGACTAATAATTTATTCGCAGGTTATATGATGAGAAAATATGTGAAGAGGCATGGATTAGGTAATACCCCTATCCAAATAGGTAAGAAATAGGTGTAGAATGGTGTTTATAAATGTTTCGGCAACAAAAAGGTTTATAAATAGCGCTCGCTACTCTATATACACAAAATTAGGAGGAGAATATAAAATAATGTAAAATTAAATCCAAACAAAACCTTTATATATAACCTGTGGAGTTTGGGTTTATATTATATAGGAGGAAAAGCCAACAAAAGGTTTATATATAAGTGGTGCGCCTCGTTATAGAGGATGTAAATAGGAGATGAGAAAATGGAAACAAGATTTGCAAAAATAAGAAAAGACCTTACAATGTTCACTTGTGAGAATTGTGGTAAATTAACAAGAGAGGTTGGATATGGTAAAACTTATTGCAAGAAATGTTTTGAAGAAATGGGGCAAGAAAATATAGTAAATGATAAAAGAGGTGATGTAAAATGAAGGTGTATATTATAACTGGTAGAATGAAAGGATGTTATGAGTGTAATGATGTTTATAGAATTGAAGGAGTTTTTGCAAATGAGGCAGATGCAGATAGAAAGATTAATGACCTTGAAAAACTTTCTGACAATGAGTTAACGAAAAAACATTATTTACATAAACCATACTTTGAAATAGAAGAACATGAGGTAAAAGAATGAATCAAAAATCAGATTTTGAGAAACTTTGTGAAGAAATAGGGCTAATTCTTGTAGATTATGGATTAGAAGGCTATGAATTAGAAAAAACAAAAATACATAATGAATTCCAGAAGCATTTGGAAGAAAATAAAAGAAAAATATTGAAATCAGAATTAATTAAAATAGATGATTTAAAAAGAGCAGGCTTCAACATCCTCTCCGACAGGGAACTTGAAAAGATACTTAAAAAGTATGGCAGAAAACTCCTTATTCAAAATGATGTTCCAGAATGGAATGATGTAGATATAAAGCAATTCCTGAAAGAATGGAAGGAAAAGAGGCGGAGAGAATGAAATATGCAAATGGGATGCTGATGATTGGGAATAAACAAATGCACGCTTTTGTATGTGCAAAGACATATAAAAGAATGATAGAGCTGCTTAAAGCAAGCCCTAATTATTTTAACAATTATTGGAGCAAATGTGGCAATGATAGCATGAAGTCTGTTGCCCAAGATAAAGAAGGGATATGGATTTCAAAAGATTTTCTTGATAAA
>CAZPBI010000002.1:35190-40157 GCA_964584825.1 Candidatus Woesearchaeota archaeon | reverse complement strand
ATTTTTTAAGTTTTATATTATATTTTTCACTATATTCTTTTTCAATTTTATTCCAAGTTAATACAAGATCTGTAAAATCAAAGCCCATTTCTTTGTATCTATTAATTACTTTTTGTTCTTTTTCTTTTAATTTTCCTTGTTCTGGTAAATCAAAATTATTAACATTATAAGAATCATTTTTTGTCAAATCTTGAATACCTTGATTTTTAAGGGCTTGTTTAATTTCATTATATTCCTGTTCTGAAATTAATCCTTGTTTTTTTAATTTTTTTATTTTATTTAATGTTTTCATTTTTGATTTATCTGTTGTTATTTCTGTCATGTTAATATTAATTTTTATGATAATTTATCAAAAACTACTCCACCGATCCTTATCATGTATACAAACTATTATCAACCATATAACTACGGAGGAACAGATTATAATTGTTATTATTATTGATATTATCGTTATCTTATCCCAATATTTTTTTTCTGATATAGTAATCTTTTTTGTTAAATCAGTATATTTTGAAATAAGATGGCCGGTTTTGTTATATATTTTCACATTTTTGTTATCAATTGTAATGGTGTCAATATGACCATCTGCATGAGTAATTTCATATTGGTATTTAATTTTATTATCGTAGATACATGATGTGATAAAAAAAAAGAAAAATATTAATACTTGTATAGTTTGTTTTTTTATTTTCATATTATTTTATTTAAAAATTTATACACATTCCATGTATTTGCATATTTATCTGATTTTCCAATTATTGTGTCTCTTGCATCATTTAATATCTGAAGAAGTTCTGGTTGATCTTTGTTATCTAAATTAGATACAATAAGAGGTTTTTTAATTGCTCGTCCTTTTGCTATTTCTCGTCCAATTTTTTTATTATATTCATCCTTATCAGAACATTGGGAAATTCCAATCTGGAATTTGTTTTCTTTTTTGTTAATATATCCTACTACAGATAATTTGTGTTCTCTTGAATACGTATAATAAAAATCTTTCATTATATTACAATATTAAAATAGATATTATATAAATAATAAACCAAGCAATTGACAGATTAATAGATTTTTCACTAAATATTTTAATTGCTCTTGTAACCTGTTCATTAAATGGTTTTGTTTCTTCTTCTTTATATTTATAATTTATTACACCAAATAAATATAAAATGGCAAAAATCTGAAAAATTGTGAATTGTAAAATAAAATCAATAGAAAAATATTTTGCAATCTCTAATATAATAAATGACTTATAAAGTGATAATATTGTTCCAAAAACTATTGCTGATATTACAAATATAATCCATTTCATAATTTTATGTATTTTTTTAGATTTAAGAAACATGAAATCACCACTTCTATATAATAAATATAAAAAATCTAACATAACTTATATAACTTTGTATCAACTTAAAAGTGGAAATTAAATAACATCTATATTTACTTGATGTTGAATTATATTTGTTAATGCAGTATTATTTACTCCTTCATTAGTTATAGACAAACTAAATTTTCCATTTAAATTTTCAATCTTCCCATTACAATTTTTATTTACACATATGTATATCTTATCAGAACTAAAATGATCCAAGGCAATTTGAGTTTTGTATAAATCTTTTATCAATTCATGTTTTTTTACTGTTATATTTAAATTTCCTTCATTAATTGATTGCCCTGGTTCTTGTAACAGTGCCTTAGTTTCCATTTCCCATACTATCCTTCTGGGAGATAAAGTAATAGCTAACGAACCTTTCTTAATCTCTAATGGACTTAAATATCTCCTACTTCCTGGTCCTTCAGAAACTACTTCTATTATCGCTTTGTCTATTGTTTGCATAACCTCTTTTGTTTGAAAAAATGTACTTCTATCCTTCATTTTGTTAATTATAGGAACACCCGCACCAACTAATAAAGTAATGGCAACAACACCCAATCCAATGTAGATTATTGCAGATATCCAAATATCCCCTTTTTTCATAATCTTATTATTCATTTAAGTATTTAAGTATTTTTTTGTCAAGAATTTAATATATAAAAATGTTTAGTATCCTAATTTATATGCACCATTTTATACTAGCTAAGAGAGTATAATAAATGAATTATGGAGTATATCCACATAAACTAGTTGTTGATTCTACTTTTTCTATTCCTGCTTGACAAACTTCAGTTCTGCCACCAACAGTAACATGTGCAATTGCCTCAAATTTAATAGGTCTACTTGGTCTAGGTGGAGCCCAACTATATTGTTTTATATAAAATCCATTTAAAATTACATTCTCATTTCCAGTATCTACATTAACATCTATTGGATTTGTTACTATAAAGGTAAATCCAGTTATATCTTGATTTGAATTACTTGTCATTGTAATTTTACTTATATTAGCAAAACAAGATGTTCCACTTACAAGACAGTTACTATCAGTAGTACACACTGCTAAAGCACCAAAATCCATAATACATAAACCATTCACGCAAAATGCACTAGGTGCTGGACAATCCGCTACAGTATTGCAAAGCCCTCTTGCACAGAATCCATTTTCACATTCAATTTTATCAACCCTAAAATCTAATTTTGAACATGCTAATCCAATTTGTGAAGTAATATCAACTTCTTCCTGAGTTTGTTGAACAAATCTACTTCCCCATGTAATAACGACAGCTGCCAATGCAACAGTAAATCCTATAATTAAAACAGTAGCAATCAAAGGAGAAACAGCTTTTTTATTTTGGATCATATAATTTACCATTCATGCTCTATATCCACATAAACTAGTTGTTGATTCTACTTTTTCTATTCCTGCTTGACAAACTTCAGTTCTGCCACCAACAGTAACATGTGCAATTGCTTCTATTTCAGTTATATCTGCAGGAGGAGGTGTTACACTCCAAGTAAAGGGAGCAATATACTCTGTAACACTAAATCTAGTTAATGGCGTGTTAGTATGCCCTGTTTCTACTCCTATAACAGTAGGATTTCTAGCTCTAAAGGTAAATCCAGTTATATCTTGATTTGAAGTGCTTTTCATCGTAATTTTAGAGATTTGATTAGCAGGAGTAGTAGTAGAATCACAATCAATAGCACCAATCTCAAAATCTAATTTTGAACATGCTAATCCAATTTGTGAAGTAATATCAACTTCTTCCTGAGTTTGTTGAACAAATCTACTTCCCCATGTAATAACGACAGCTGCCAATGCAACAGTAAATCCTATAATTAAAACAGTAGCAATCAAAGGAGAAACAGCTTTTTTATCCATTAATATCACCTCTTATTTTCTTCTATTTTCTTTAGTTTTACTCTTTTATAAACATTACTATCCATTCGATTTTACCTTAACATAAGAATTTTTGCAATCCACAAGAGGAGCCCCCCTTCCTTCTGGCTGTAAAGCAGGAAAAATTTCAACACCCTCGCTATTTGAACATAGTGCACCAGTCGCACTAGGTTCCTCTTCCCTATCGCAACTAACATCGCTTAATACCAAAGGAAAACTCTCTCCTACAGGGACATTAACATAAACATCACTTAATCTAATGAAATCCCCCAAATCCTCCCTTAACTTAAAACCTCTAATAGGTAAAGTACCAATATTTCTAACTTCTATAGTTCCTCCGCGTCTTTCAACTTCTATTTTAACATCATTACACTTTATTTGCTCTTGAGCCAAAGCACCTTCTTTCTGTGCTTGTTCTACATAAATATTCCTCGACCATAACCAAATAACTATAATTATTACAATAACAAATCCAACAAGCAGAATAGTTGCAACAAATGGACTTACTCCTCTTTTTGAATTTATCAAGTTTTATCCACCTTAACAATTAATTCTCACTCTTTTTTCACCGCAAGTAACATTTACTCCATCTATATCTATAACAGGAATTATATTCAAAGTATTCCCCATACAATTATTTAAAACTTTCGATTTACCAGGTTCTAATATAACTCCTATCCCAAAAACACCATCCACAACAGTACCACCCTCATTACTACATTTTACTTTTACAATACTAAAGGCACCATTGTTCTTAGCAACTATATCCTGTATCTGATTAGTTACGCAACTATGATTAACATATAAAACTGTATCAGCGCATCTCTGTTCTTGAATAGCTCCCTCTATTACATTTTCACTTGCAGTCTTACTTGTATTTTTTATCCAAACACCAACCAATATAGCTAAACTAATGCTCAATCCTAACAATAAAACCCATGCAACAGCTTGCGAATCACCTTTTTTCATGAACATACTCCATTATTCCATCTACAACCTTTACTATTTAATTTTTCGCATTTTTCCTCATCATTCCTTAAATTACATTGACAAACTTCATTATCACTAGCAGAAACTGGTAAATTACTACAAAAACCATTTATATCAATCTTATATCCATCTACAAATTCATTCAAAAACACCTTTCTTTGATCATTCTTAAATTCTTGACTAACAATAACAACTTCAGGAATTCCTGCAATAATATCACTACTATATTTAATATCGCCAATAACAAAACTAACATTATAATTACCACTCCCAGGATTTAAAGTCTCGTTGCATAAACCAATGTCTGCCAAATCAACATTACCTACTGCACCAATACCATCAAAACTAGCACCGGCTTTAATTTTAGATTTACACCCTTTAACATCAACTGCTAAATTTAAATTATCTCTAATATAAATAATAATATCCTGGTCTAAATAATTACCAACAAACAGATTATTTCTTGTATCAAATAAATAAATTAATCCAAAATCGGGATTCTGTGTTTTAGAATATGTACTAAATTTTACTGTGAAATTTAAATAGTCTGTCAATAATTGGTCACTTGAAACACTTCCCAGTAATTTATATTGTGTAAGCTTATTTAAAAACAAGGAACTCTCATGATCATAATTTTTACTTAATTCCTCAAAATCATCATCAAAAAAACCAATATTAGCAACATTTGTTCTATAGGCTAATCCA
>CAZPBI010000002.1:23404-35180 GCA_964584825.1 Candidatus Woesearchaeota archaeon | reverse complement strand
CAGCCCCAATATTAGCACAGCCAAAAAATATATCTGCCCTCTTTTATTCATAATTTAATCATCTTTTATAAATTTAAATAATTATCCAAAATAATGCTTTTCTCCCTCTTCCTTCCTGTCTTTTTCCCATCCGTCTATTAATTTCTTTGTAAAATTTGCTAATTTTGGTTTATACGCTGTCCATTTATACATTACTTTTTTAATAAATCCGGCATCTTTTTCTTCGCCAAACTCTATATCCAATACCATACTCTCTCTTTCTAAACTAATCAAATATTTTAGTATATTAGCTAACTCATCTTTTTCTCCTTCATTCAAGTATCCATTTTCCTGTAAATTAATGATATTATCTGCAGCAGGATTTAAAACTCCTTCAAAAAAATGTATAATATTCGCAATTTTATCCATAATTCTTCTTCTTATGAACCTTAAAGGATATTTAATTTCAAGGACATTATGAAGGTACAACAACTCAAATTCCTCATCTAAAGCTTCATATTTAGGTAGATCATAATTTTTACGTAATTTTTCATATGCAGATTTTATATCCATCTTAACTTTGATACATAATTGGTTTATATATATTTTGAAAGCCACGGGCAGGAATTGCACCTGCGACCTCTTCCTTACCATGGAATTGAGCGAGATTTCCTCTGTACTCTAACTAATTGAGCTACCGTGGCATAAATAAAAGTATTAAATTTTATATTAATTAAGCTATTTATCATAAGGTTTATTAATAATATTAATTATAAAAATTATAACACACATAAGCTATTTCTGCGAAATTAAAAATATATACAGCTGCGGGGAACAGGAATTTCGTTAAGGGTTCTGATAGGCGATAACTATTTACCCTTATATTCGAACCTGCGCAGGCACTAAGCCACAGGATTTCTTCTGTGAAACTTAAGTCCTGCCCGTGAAGTCGAGTTCTCAGGATTTTTCCTGAGGCTTTTTTCTAAAAAGGCTCTTTGACCACTCCGGCATCCCCGCAGTATTTATAGTTAAGGTAAATCGCTTTTAAACCTTTTTGCTTAATTAAATAAGGACCCTGATCTTTATGTTAGTATTGTTTTTGGTTCGCAACAACTATGTTTTTAAAAAATAAACCTCTTCGTATAATGTTTTGGATTTTTAAAATTACAGCTAATCTAAAAACATACTGCTTCTCTCCTTGAACAATTCCTAAAATTCCACCAATAATTGCAAGCAGATCTCCCATACCAACAATCTACACTAAACAAAAAAGTGAGGAAAGAGTAAAGTTATTTTTATATTTACTTTGACAAATATTACAAACATGTTTTTTGCCTATTTTTGTACCTATTACTTTACCTAAAAATGTAGTTTGTATCTTATCCCCGCATATATCGCATTTTATTGCCATTAAGAAATTTAAAGAATTTATACTTAAAAAGATATCTCATAGTTTATTTAAGATCTCATTACTAAGTACAGAAACATTAATTTTTTAAAGTCATATCAAAACATAGAAAAAATGGAAATTGGTGGCCAGGCATTAATAGAAGGAGTAATGATAAGATCTAAAGATAAAATAGCCATATCAATTAGAAAAAAAGATAAAATAAAAACAATAACTCAACCAACTTCATCAATTACAAAAAAATTTTTAAAAATACCATTTATAAGAGGCATGATTGTATTAATAGACACCACTTATATAGGAATAAAAGCATTAATGTTCTCTGCCAAGGAACAAGAAGATGAAAATGAAAAAATTACAAATTATCAAGTAATAATTACAACCATTATTTCAATCATATTGGCAATAGGTTTATTCATAATCTTACCATTAACTATATCAAAACTTTTAACAGATAATCAATTCCTCTTCAACCTTTTAGATGGAATTTTAAGAATACTAATATTTCTAAGTTATTTATTTTCCATCTCATTTAATAAAGAAATTAGAAGAATTTTTCAATATCATGGAGCAGAACATATGTCAGTTCATTGTTTTGAACATACAGAAAATTTAACTATAGAAAATGTAAAAAAATACAGCACAATCCATCCAAGATGCGGAACTTCCTTTTTAATTATCGTCTTACTTTTATCTATAGTAGTTTTTTCAATAGTATGGCATGAATCATTTATTATAAAATTTGTACAAAGGGTTATCTTAATACCAATAATAGCTGCTGTATCTTATGAAATCCTAAAATTCTCAGCCAAAAATCAAAAATTTCCATTAATAAAAATAATGGCATACCCTGGTTTATTAATTCAAAAAATTACAACAAAAGAACCAGATAACTCACAAATTGAAGTTGCAATAGAAGCTGTAAAGGCTGCAACTAATTAACTTTTTCTACATGCCCCGTCTATACATTTATAAGGATAAGGGCACTGCAATATTTCCTTCCTAATCAAATTTCCACCTTCTGCACAACTAGTTTCTAAAACCGTAGTATCTGTTGCACATATATCTACACTAACCTCTGGAATATTTTTTCCTCTACCACCTGCAATAGTAACAACTCCTTTGGTATAACTATCTTTACCACCATCAGTATCTACACAATTACTTTCTATTTCAGGTAAATTCCCTTTCTTACAAAATGCCCCCTTACCACTTTCAAAGCAGATATATCCTGTAGGACATTGAACAATATATCTCTCAGCAGTAAAGCCGCTTATACATTTCACAGCAGATAAAGTAGTTCCGGTAGCGCACCTAGAAACTAAAAATTGTGGAGGAACCCTATCATTAACATCAGAATCATAACTTATTATTTGTTGGTCAAATATAGTGTTAGATTCACCACCAAGATACTTACAACTTTGCACTCCGCCTACATATCTACCAGAATAAGTAGTATAATAACTAAAAACAGAAAGTCCGACTAACATTAAAAATGCCACTAACAATACATTTCTCTCATTCATTACGATACCTCTTTTACACTAGTTACTCACATCTCTTTATTTATATAATTTGCCATTTCATTTGTCACTAGTGATATAGATTTTCTGTTGTAAAAAATATAATTAAAAAAAAGAATTTTATAGCTAATAAATGTTTAAATACTATCTTGATTTTTAAAAATTTTAGAGGTGTAAATGATGATTTCTTGGGAAGAAACTAAAAAAAATAAAAAGCTTTTTGATGCTATTAAAGAAGGAGAGAATAAAGAATGAGTACGCAGAACAAAGCTAGAATGGAAAAAAAACTGTCTGATTCTTTAGATTTAGATGAAATAGAACTTTACTAAATTCTATCTCTTAATACTGCATAAATTATAGGTAAAGCTATAGTAATATCCATATAAACATCGACAAACTTTGATTTAGAATCCATTTTACCCCAGCTAATTCCTTCTTTTAAAGAAGCACCAGAACTTCCACCAAATTCTGCTCTGTCCATAGTTATTTGTACTCCATAACTAGCATGCTTGGGTGAAAGTTGCATAGCTTGTTGTATAAAATTTTTAGGAACCCCCCCACCTAAATAAAAAACTCCTGCCCTTTTACATGTCCATGCTATTTCCATTATATCTTTCATATCTTCGAAAGCATCTATCTTTATATCCTTCCCCTTCATTTTCCTTCCATATATCATTAATCCGATTCCAGAATCAGCTAAAGCAGGACAAAAAATTGGAATTTTATTTTCATAAGCAATTCTTAAAATAGAATTTTTATCCTTTAATTTGCTTCCAATTAAATATATTAACTCATTTATCTTTATAGCTTTACTAAATTCATTCCAATATTTTTCAAAAAAATTCTCTATTTTCCCATAAACTTCATTTGGCATATAAGAATCCCACATCCTATTTTTTCCTTTTTTGAATAATTTTTCATCATCCACCAAATGATCTCCAATTTCATGTCTAAAGCCTAAAGCCTCAGCCAAATCATGTGTCAAAGTTGCACCAGTAGTTACAAAAACATCTACTAATTTATTTCTTAACATATCAACTAAAACTTCTCTCATCCCTCCAGGAACTAAGGCCCCTGCTTGACCAAAGAATACTCTACAGTCTTTATCCTTGATCATTTCCTCGAGAATATCAACTGCTTTCGCTAATCTCCAAGCACCCATTACACCGATCTTTTTCATTCCCCCAACTAAGTCATTAACTGTCATACCCTTTTTAACTTTCAAATGTTCTATTCTTCTCATAAAATAGATACTCTAGAATATAATTTATAAATATTTACATTTCATCAGGAGCATCTATACCTAATAAATTCAAACCATTTTTTAATATGTTTTTTACACAATAAACTAAAACCAATCTAGCTCCCATTAACTTTTTCTCAGCCCCTAATACGGTATTTTTTTCATAAAATTCATTAAATTTTTTAGTTAAATCCAATAAATAATTAACAATCAATGCTGGTTTATACTCCTCCCCAGATTTTTCAACAATTTTAGGAAATAATTCTAACAATTTTATTATTTCATTATCCAAATCATTAAACAAATTAAAATTCATTTTTTTATTTAGTTTCCTTTTCTTCAAAATAGAATTACATCTTGCATGTGCATATTGTACATAAGGCCCAGTATCACCTTCAAATCTCAAAGCTTCATGTTTATCAAAAATAATAATTTTATATAAATCTTGTTTTAGCATACTAAATTTAATAGCCCCTATAGAAATAATTAACGCCCTTCTATTAATTTCTTTTTTACTTAAATTATCATATCTTTTTTTAATTTCAGATACCGCATAGTTTATAATTTCTTTTCTAAAATCAGAATAAATAATGTTCTCCCCGGTTCTTGAAGACATCTTACCAGTTGGAAGTCTAACTTCAGAAACAGGGATATAAATGCAATTTTTAGCCTGTTTAAATCCCATTAATTCTAATGTTTTAAATAATTGGCTAATGTGAAGTTTCTGTGCTATTCCAACTACATATATACTCTTATCAATCTTAAATTTCTTAAATTTTAATTCTGCTAAAGCCAAATCCTTAGAAGAATATAATACTGTTCCATCTTTTCTTAATAAAATCCACACCCCCAAATCATAACTAGTTAAGTCTATTATAGTTGCTCCTTCATCGATTCTAGCTATATTTCTTTTAACTAATTCGCTAACAATTTCCTTACCTCTTTTCTCAACTTCTCTTTCAAAAAAATAATGATCAAACCTTGTATTTAAATCCCTATAGATTTTCTCAAAAGAATCTAAACTCAATTTCCTAGTTCTTTTCCATAATTCCATTAATTTTTTATTTTCTCCTTTGTCTAATTCAAAGTTTATTTTATCTACCTCATCCTGACAGCTAAGATTTTCATCAAGTTTTTTAACAGACTCAACATAAACTGATGCAATCCATCTTTCAACATCATCCTTAGGAAATTCTTCATTTTTATGATAATCCATATAACACCAAAGCCATTTAGCAACATGCATCCCAGTATCCCCCTGATAATTAACCCTTACTACCCTATAACCTAAAAATTCTAAAATTCTGCTTAAACTTTCACCTATAGAAGTCCCTCTTATGTGCCCCACATGAAAAGCTTTATGGGTATTTGGTTGAGAAAATTCAATCATCACCCTCTCTTTTTTCTTTTTACTTGAACCATAAATTTCTCCTTCTTTCAAAATTTTATTTAGTACTATCTTACTTAATTCCTCTTTATCAATAAAAAAATTCAAATATGGCCCATTTGCTTCTGTTTCAAATTTATCTTTTAATTTTTTTTGTAATTCTAGAGCAATTTCATTGGGATTTTTTTTAAATTTTTTAGCTAAAGAAAAGCAGGGAAATGCGTAATCTCCAAATCTAGAATCAGGAGGAATTTCTAACTCAACATCCTCATTTAAAATTTTCTTTAACTCTTTTTTTATTTTTAATTCCATGAAAAAGAAATAAATTTAAAACTATATATGTTTTTTCCTTGTTATTTTTTGGTCTTTTAGAGTATATTTACAATAGCAAATATACAAACTACTATAACTATAATAAGTAAAATATCAACACTACCAAACCAAGTTGAAGGTTTTTCTGTTTGAAGTGAAGATTCGTATGTTCTTTCTGATTCTGGTTTAAAGTTCACAGCTCCACGCTTTATTATCTTCACAAATTCTTGTTTGTAAACCATTAATACATTGTGACCATCCATCACATACACAACTTTCTCGGCACTTATCTTGTACAATATTTGTTTAAGTTGTTACACATGCATCAGATTTTCCTGAAACATCTTTTTCACAAGCCTCTTTACATTCTATTACCCTACTAGCTACCTGATATCTGCCTCCGTATCTCCCCTCAATACAATAATACTCCCTTATTGACATCTTTCTTGGACCAACAACACTAGCATATGGTACATAAACCTCCCCTATTAAACATCTATCATTAAATGTGCCAATATCAGCTTCTACAAATCCAGGAGTATCGGGACTAATTCCGTTATCACTATCTTTACAAAACCTATTACTAATATCGAATGCTTTTCCACTTAAATTAGTATTATTTAACAAAAATACAATAAATATAAAAAAAATAACAAGCGTTCTATCTTTGTCCATAAAAGTTAGTAAACTCAGTTTTCATGCATCTTCCATCACTACAAACATAACCATTATCACACCATTCATATGTAAATGCTCTCCTGTTATTATCACAATAATTTTCCATAACCCTCAATCCATCTCCACCACTACATCTATCATCATATTGCTTTACAGATCCACTACTAGTTGTAATAACAGTTCCCTTTATATTTTTATTAACCCCATCACTATCCCTACACGTCTGAATACCCCTTCCGCCTTCATTGGCATAACCACCAGTAATATTCCTCCCAGTAAAATTTTCCATTAATATAAAAACCGCAACTACTACTACCAAAAATATAAGAATATTCCTATTCTCCATTAACTTCACCTCTTTTATTTAAAAATTTTCTCTGCTGGTGTCAAATTAACCCAACAATGTTCAAATAAATTATCTAATGCAGTAGCAAAAAAAGGGGTATTCACCCACACACCGACATCATAAGATGGATGAACTTCATCGTCATTCAAAACCATAAACATTAATTCCTTCCCGTCAACAATACAAAATCTTGCATTAACATCCTTATTATCCCTTACCTCGGCAAATCTCATCACATCTTTTATAGCTGTTTCATTTTCCTTCGAAATAGGAGCAGCAATTCTTATTTTAACTCCTTTCTTAGACAATTTTTCTAATTCTGGTTTTAAGGCCTCTACTTTCCTAATCATGCCTTTATTAGTAGTCATAAAAGTCACACTTTTCTTAGCATTTTTAACAAGTAATTCCATATGTGTATACAAATTATGTCTACCCTTAATAGCACCAGACAAATCAGATGGTTCTATAAATTCTATTCCTTGTTTATGCAACAAATTTAATTCATTCAAAACATCTGTTCCTTTTAATTTATCCAATCTTTTAATTCTTTCTTCAGAATTGTTCTTAACAAATTTTTTAACTCTTTCAACAACTTCAATAGGATCAACAGCCATATACTTTATAGGTTTTCCTAGCTTCATCACAACAAATCCTTTCTTTTCTAAAGATTCAAGAACATCATAAGCTCTACTTCTAGGTACATTTCCTATATCAGATAATTCTCCTGCTGTAGAAACACCTCTAGAAAGCAATGCAGTCCATATCCTTACTTCATATAAATTTAAACCAAAATGTTGCCTTAATTTAGCTAAAAATTCATCCTTTACAATCATGATTATAGCCTCCTAGGCATTATCACCCTCTTTTTTTAATAATTTAATGGTTATATAATATAACTACTAAATCATACGCCTCTTGATGTTCACTTTCAAGAGTATGTTACTTAGTTGTAACAATACCATCCTATTTAAATATTATTATAGTTGAAAACTCACTTCCTTTGGCTTTTATATAACCTTTTTATATCATCTAGGGTATTAGCATCATTAACTGATTTTTCCATAGATCTCATTCTACTAAATCTTGGGAACCTTAACGCAAAACCACTAGAATATGTAGGGCTTTTTTGTATCTCCTCATATCCGACTTCAATAACAATTTCAGGTTTTATTTTGACACTCCTTCCTTTCTCCTCTATTATTAATGGTTTTAACAATTTAGTAAGTTCCTTAAAAGATACATCTTCATTACTTTTTTCCTTTATCCCTGTACCAAGCATTCCACATTCTAAAAACCCATTTCCATGTCTACAACCTAAAACAAAACTACTTAATACGCCAGATCTTTTTCCAGTTCCCCACTCTGCTCCTATTATTACCAAATCTAAAGGCTCCAAAGTTGTTTTTAATTTAACCCAACCTTCCACCCTTCTCCCAGGTTGATAGTATGCATGTAATTTCTTAAAAATTAAACCTTCATTTCCACTCTTTAATGCTTGCTTAAAAAATTCTTGAGCTTCTCTTTCATTATCCGTAATCAGTTTTCCTGTCATTTTTATTTTAAAGCCTTTATCAACAACTATTTTTTCAAGTAGTTTCCTTCTATTCTCTTGAGTTTCATGAAATAAATCTTTTCCATTATAATGCAAAATATCAAAAACATTTATTTCAACCGGAAACTTTTTTGCAATCTCATCTATATCATATTTCCTTTTAATTCTTTGTGAAATATTTTGAAATGGTAAATATTTTTTTGTTTTTGGATCATAACCGGCAAATTCAGAATCTAAAATACATGAATTACACTTTACATTTTCATTAATGACAATTAAAGTTTCTTTAAATTGATTTGTCACATTTTCCATTTTTCTTGTAAATAATTTTATTTCTTTTCCTTTCTTATGGATCTCAACCCTAAAACCATCTAATTTTGGTTCTAACAAAGCAGGTTTGCCAACAGCTTTAAACGCTTCTTTAATGTTTTCAACCTTTATGGCCAACATTACGTTTACAGGTTTTCCAACTTTCAAGCCTAATTTTTCTAATTTCCTATTTTTAGCTTTTTTAGCTACTTCTCCAAAATCAAGTAAAATATCAAAAGCCCTTTCAACTTTTTTAACATCTACATTATAGGCCTTAGCAATAGAATCACGGATTATACCATCTGCTACGCCTATTCTAAGATCTCCTAAAACAGTCCTTACAATAAATTTAGCTTCATCTGGATTAGAACTTGTTAATAATTCAGAAACTAACATAATCTTTTTCTCAACAGTCCCCTTACCTTTCAATTCAGGCAATTTAGAAAGATTTTCATACACTTTTTTAATTGTTAATTTATTTGAAATTAAAGTAGTTTGTTTTTTCTTAGAAATTAGTTCATTTGCAACAGCGCCTAAATCACCTTTTGTTTTCCATTTTCTTTCTATATCTAATTCAGGAACACCCGTAGACTTTCTTATTACCTTTAATATTAATCTAGAACTCATTCCTATCTCCCTTTCATCATAATGAGGAAATAGTCTTCCCTGCATTAAATACAATATTTTGCTAAGATCTTCATCATTACATTTTTTAAAAAAATTAGAGATTATCTCTACCTTATCCAACCTTTTAGTAGTTTTTTCAAGTTCTGAATATACACCTATTAATTCTGAATAATGCATAACAATATTTAAATATCTGATAATTTAAATAAGTTTAGATGAATATCGATAATTTAATTATTTCTAGACACAGTATAAGAGATTATCAAGATAAAGACGTTGATTACAGGAAAATAGGAGAAATTTTAGAATTATGTAGATATGCGCCTTCTTCTGGTAATATACAAAACTGGAGATTTATAATTGTAAAAGATAAAGAGAAGAAAGAAAAAATATCAAGATCATGTTTAGATCAACTTTGGATGAACCAAGCTCCTGTTTTCATTGTAATTTGCTATGATAACAGAAATATAAAGGTAATGTACCAAAATAGATACCAAGAACTATCAATACATAATGCTTCAATAATAGCAACAATGATCATGTTAAAAGCAACAGACTTAGGTTTAGGAACATGCTGGATAGATGTTACAAATCCTAATGAAATTTCTTCATTAGTAAAACTCCCTGACTTTATAATACCATCTATAATCATTACATTAGGTTATCCAAGTGAAACTTATAAGAAAACAACAAGGAACACTATCAATACAATGGCACATTTCGAAGAATATAGAAAAAAACAAATTAATACCTCCATATTTCCTTTATCAAAATATATCAAAAAAGCAAAAGAAAAATTAAAAAGTAAAATTAAAAGATAATGTTCTAAACTAATTGCTAGTTGTTGAAATATGAGTTGCAATAATAAAATGCCAGTACCCAATTAAGAGTACCGGCAAGACAAAGCTTGGGGCAATTTCCAGGGGGGTTATTGCCCCTTATTTTAGGACTATCTCTTAAAGGAGATCATATCGATCCCTAAATCATCCTTCATACTCATTGCTTGAGTTTGTTTAGAGGAAACAGTTCTACCCAATATATACGGTGAATTTACACCAGTGATTATTGTCATTACCCTTAAAGTTCCCTTCATTGCCGGATCGATTCTTGCTCCCCAAATTACATTTGCATCGGGATCTAGAGCCTCAGTTACTAATTCGCCTACTCTATTAACCTCATCTAAAGTAGTATCCTCTCCTCCACTAATATGTATCAAAGCACCCTTTGCTCCATCATAATTAACATCTAATAAAGGATTTACTAAAGCCCTTCTTACAGCCTCCTCTACTCTAGATTCAGAATTTGCTTCGCCAATCCCTATAACAGAAACATCTCCATTAGCCATAATTGCCCTTACATCTGCATAATCCAAATTTACTAATGAAGGTATGGCTATTATCTCTACTATCCCTTTAATCATAGTACTAACAAGTTCATTTGCAACAGCAAAAGCTTGTTGTACTGGCAAATTACCAGCTATATTTACTAATCTATTATTATCAATAACTATTACAGTATCGCATGCCTCTCTCAATTGTTGTAAACCAAATTCCGCCTTATCTACCCTAGCCCTCTCTATATCAAATGGCATCGTTACAGTTCCAATAACTATAGCCCCACATTCTCTAGCAAGTTGTGCAACAATAGGACCACCTCCAGTACCTGTTCCGCCACCCATTCCTGCACAAACAAATACCATATCAACATCTTTCATAGTATTTCTAATTTCATGCATACTTTCTCTTGCAGCTTCTCTACCTTTTTCCATATATCCGCCACATCCAAGACCTCTTGTCAATTCAGGTCCTAGAAGAATTTTTTTGTCAGCAGAAATTATATCTAAATGTTGCTTATCAGTATTCATAGCTACTATTTCAGCTGCACCAGAAATACCTTTTTTATATAACCAATTAACAACATTGCTTCCTCCTCCACCAATACCCATAACCTTAATATTTGCCTTACCTGTGGTGATCTTTGGCTCTAAATCATTTCGATTTTGAATAGCGTCTTTGATCCAACTTTCCATTTGTTTTCCCCCTTTTTTATATTTTATAGCACAATAATCTTTATATGTAAGTTAGTTTTACTAACTTCTTAGAATAAGTTTAATGATTTATGATTTAAGCTTTCAAAATGAGTTCAATAAAATTAAATTCGCCAAATTATATTTAAGTTCGCCAAAACTTAAATACTAATTCTTTAATTTATCTTACATCTTATATATAAATATTATTTTAATAAAAAATATATTTCTAATTATATAAATGATTAATTAATTATTAAAATTTTACATTCTTTCTATGAAAAGAACTAATTTTTCTATTGGTGATATGGTTTTGATAACTACTTCAAATGAGGAAATAAAAGGTGTATTTTAGTGTTTTCAAATCTTTTATCAATCCCAATTAC
>CAZPBI010000002.1:21605-23394 GCA_964584825.1 Candidatus Woesearchaeota archaeon | reverse complement strand
GGTGTATTTTTACCTTCTGTTTCTAAAAAATTTATCTCAATAAAACTAAATTCAGGATATAATTTAAGTATTAAAAAATCTGATATAAAATCGATAAAATTATTAACAAAAACAATCCCTGAATCAAAACAACCTCCAAAAATCAGTTTAAATAAAACCCTACCAAATATAACAATTTTACATACGGGTGGCACAGTAGCCTCTAAGGTTTCATACGAAACCGGTGCAGTTTCACCACAATTTTACCCAGAAGAGATATTATCAAAATTTCCAGAATTAAAAAATTTAGCAAACATTAATTCAAAATTTATCTCAAATATTTATTCATCAAATATAAGATTCCATAATTATAATTTAATAGCTAAAGAAATAGAAAAAGAAGTTAAAAAACATATAAAAGGTATAATAGTAACCCACGGAACAGATACCCTACATTATACAGCAGCAGCATTAGCATTTATATTAGAAAATATCAACATTCCTATAATTTTAGTTGGTTCCCAAAGATCCTCGGATAGGCCTTCTACAGACGCATCTTTAAATTTAATTCACGCTGCAAAATTCATAAAAGAAACAGAGTTCCACGGAGTAGCAATTTGTATGCATAAGACCCAAAATGATGATTTTTCTATAATTTTACCAGCATGTAAAACTAGGAAAATGCATAGTTCAAGAAGGGACGCTTTTAAAGCTATAAATTCCTCCCATATTGCCATAATAAATGATAAAATAACGTTCTTTGAGAAGCCTAAAGAGAAACCCAAAGAAAAATTAACATTAAAATTAATAAAAGAGAATCTAAAAATTGGAATTCTAAAAATTCATCCTAACATGTATGCTTCAGAATTTGATGCATACAAGAATTTTGATGCTTTAATAATAGAAGGCACAGGTCTAGGTCACGTGCCTATAGAAAAATTTGATTCAAAATCAGATGAAAACATCAAAATTCTAAATTCAATAAAAAAATTAGTAAAAAAAATACCAGTAATTATAACATCCCAATGTATTTTCGGAAGAACTAATATGAATGTTTATTCATATGGGAGAAAATTACTTGATGCCGGGGTAATAAATAACGATTCAGACATTACAACCGAGTGCGCATTTATAAAAACAGCTTGGTTATTAACTAACCATAAAAAGGATTTCTATGATTTATGGAAGAAAAATTTAAGAGGAGAATTAACAGAAAGAATTCTATCTTCCCAATATTTAGATAATGATACCAATTGATCAATTTTTAAATAAAATAAAATTTTCAGGTAAATTTGATTCTGAAAATATAGCAATTTATTATTTAGACAGAATACAAAACAAATTATTATCTGTTAAATACAAAGATATAAAAATAGAGGACAAATTTTTAATTACAGAAAACAAATCAATTCCCTTACACAGAATTAAAGAAATTAGAGATAAAAATATTATTGTTTGGCAAAGAAAATGGGAAAGAAATACAAAGTAATTTTTGACAGAGTAAATTGTATAGGTACTTTTGCATGTGTCAGTGTTAATCCTGATAATTGGGAAATTGGAGAGGATGGAAAAGCTATTTTAAAAGGAGCAACATTAAATGAAAAAACAGGTCATTACGAATTAATAATAGATGAAAACGAATATAAAAAAAATTTTGAAGCCTCACAAGTTTGTCCTGTTTTTGTTATCAAAGTAGAACCCCTAGAAGATTAAATTTTAACCTCGTAAACTCTTCTAGCATTTCTTCTTGCTATCCCTCTTTCTTCTTTACTCAATATCTCGCCATTACTGCCTTTATACATTAAATAAT
>CAZPBI010000002.1:18969-21595 GCA_964584825.1 Candidatus Woesearchaeota archaeon | reverse complement strand
GGCAGCAAAATAGCCATTAATGCCATTTCCAAAATCCCTTGTTTTTGTTAAAACTTCTACATCTCCATTTAGAGCATTATTAAAATCCTTATTAGTAACTTTAATAGTATCAACATCACCAACTATAAATCTGATGTGAGCTTGACCCCAGATTCTATTAACGTCATTAAAAATCTTGTTTATATCATCTATATCTCTGCTGGTGGAAAATTGAACTGTTCCATCATTTATTAAGTGAACATATACAGGAATAATTATAATATCTTCATCATATTCAACATTCAAATTCTTATCTAAAAAATAAACTAAAATTAATACGCATATTAAAATAAACAAAATTATTGATATCTTCATGATATTGATAACAAAATCCCATATATAAATTTGATTTTAAAACACCCAATAAATATTTAAATTAGAAGAATGATAATATATTAAAAATAAAATAAGAGGTGAAGATCTATAGATCTATTAAATTATGCCCAGTCAACTAATTAGATTCTTGCTGATTTTACTAGCAACAGGCCAAGGCCTAGTATGTTTATTCTCATTCTTTAGCTTAATTTTCATCTCCTATGCGAGAAGGGATTACGCAGAAGGAATCACAAAGGAAATAATAGATAACCTTATTGCACTAGCATTCACAACTTATTTATTTACTTTTTTCAATATCCTATTTAAAAATGATTTTGTAGTTATTAGTAAAACAGCAGCTGAATTAATACTTAATATCTATATAGTTCTTATTCTAATTGTAATCATCAAAACCACCGTAGATATTATAAAATACAGTAAAAAATCAAAAAAAAATAAACGATAATTATTTATATTTCTGAAAAACAATCAGATTATGCTAAACTTTAAAAAATTAGGATTTAAAGCAGGTTTGGAAGTACATCAGCAATTAAACACAAAAAAATTATTTTGCAATTGTCCTTCTTTAGCCAATGACACGAATGAAAATTATATAGAAATTAAAAGAAAATTAACAGTTACAGAAGGTGAATCTGGAAAAAAAGATATCGCTGCGGAATTCGAAGCTAAGAAACAAAAAACATTTATTTACCAAGCCAAAGAAACTTCTTCTTGTTTAGTTGAACTAGATGAAGAACCACCTCACCCACTAAACATAGACGCACTAAAAATAGCAATACAAATATGTAAATTAGTTAATGCAAAAATTGTAGACCATGTTCAAGTTATGAGAAAAATTGTAATTGACGGTTCAAATGTTTCAGGATTTCAAAGAACGGCATTAATTGGCAGAAATGGATATATTAATACCACAAAGGGAAAAGTTAGAATACCAACAATTTATTTAGAAGAAGAGTCAGCAAAGAAAATTGATGAAACAAGGGATACTAGAACTTACAGCCTGGACAGATTAGGAATCCCCTTAATTGAAATCTCAACAGCTCCAGAATTAAAAGATCCTGAACATGTGAAGGAGGCAGCTTCGATAATAGGAATAATTTTTAGGTCCACCGAAAAAGTAATACGTGGCATTGGTAGTATCAGACAAGATGTAAATTTATCAATTCAAGGAAAACCAAGAATCGAATTAAAGGGTTTCCAAAACTTAAAATCAATACCTAAAGTTATAGATAATGAAATTCAAAGAATATTAAAAGAACAGAATAAATTCCCGCATGTAAGAAAAGTTGAACCGAATTTAACTAGCACATTCCTGAGACCATTACCAGGTGCATCTCGGCTTTACCCTGAAACAGACATCCCCCTTATCGAAATAACAAAAGAGTTAGTCAATTCTATTGAAATTCCAGAATTAATCTCAGAAAGAGCAATAAATTTTGAAAAAAAATATAATATTTCTCCTCAATATGCAATTGAAATTGTAAAACAAAATTTACCGTTTGATTATTTTGCAGAGAAATTTAAAATTGACCCTAAGATAATTGCACATACTCTAATTGAGATCCCCAAAGAACTTAAATCAAGATTTAACATAGATAAAAAGCCAACAAAGGAAAATTTTGAGTTTATCTTTTCCAATTTAGAAAAAAACATAATTCATAAAGAAACAATTCTAGAAATTTTAGAACAATTAGTCATGGGTACAAAACCAGATTTAAGCAAGTACGTTACAGTTTCATTAGAAGAATTGGAAGCATTTATTAAAAATCTTGTTGAAAAAAATAAAGGGGTTTCTATTAGTGGTTTAATGGGCGATATAATGAAGGTTTATAGAGGAAAGGTACCAGGAGATTTAGTTCTTAAAATTTTAAAAAAATATTACAAATAAGGTCAGCCAACTCTTAAGAGCAAAATGTATGCAAATGATAGTTTAATATACAGAATTTAAATGAAAAGAGGAAATAATAATAGGACTCCACACAAAGCCATAATAATAGAAAGGTATAAAAACAAGTAAAACACAGAAAATTTAAAAGAGGAGAGGAAATTGGCTTCAAAAAGAAAACCAAGATCAAGCTGCAATTCTAATCTTGCTATTTACATTTTATTAGCTACGATTTTAGTAATACTTTTCCTTTTTGGAGGTAATTCTGACATTTCAGGAGTAACAGGAAAGCAAACTGCAAGTATCTGTAGAGATTCTGATGGAGGAAATAATAAAGATATGAAAGGTACTATAACAAGAGGATCT
>CAZPBI010000002.1:0-18869 GCA_964584825.1 Candidatus Woesearchaeota archaeon | reverse complement strand
TTTATCATGCTCTAGTGGAAAAACATGTATAGATGGTGCATGTGTTACAAGTTCTGATGTATGTCAAGATTCTGATGGAGGAAATAATAAAGATATGAAAGGTACTATAACAAGAGGATCTACATCAAGAGTAGATTATTGTTTAGGTTCAAGACAAGTTAATGAATTTTATTGTAATACATATGGAAATATTATAGATGTAACTTTATCATGCTCTAGTGGAAAAACATGTATAGATGGTGCATGTGTTACAAGTTCTCAAACTACAAATCAAACTATAAACGCTGGAACATGGTGTGGATTAACTTCACCAAATGGTCAAATAGTAAGTGCCTGCCAAGGTATAGTAACAACTCAGAATTGCCCAGCTGGTTATCAAAGTAAAACAATACCATCAATAGGTACAGTATGCTTCAAGAATTAATATGGAAGTTTCAACAGATTTCATATCAATTTTAAAAATTTCAATTATCTTTGCTCTTTTAATTAGCGGCTCATTCTTTATGATTAAAACATCCTCAAATCCATCAATTACAGGAGCAGTAATTGGACCGCCCAAAACTCCTAACTACCTCCTTCATAGTATTAGTTTATTTATGCTTGCATTAACCCTTGCTTATTATTGGGAATATAAAAAGAATATTTAATACCATCTTCTAAATAAATTTTAGAATAAAAAGCCTTAAAAAATCACAAATTTAACATTTTAAAGCATGAAAACTACGTTAAGGACACATACATGTGGAGAATTAACTAGGTTAAATGCCAATAAAAAAGTAACTTTGTGCGGCTGGGTTAGTACTAGAAGAGACCATGGCGGATTAATTTTTATAGACTTAAGAGACAGATACGGAACTATTCAAACGTTCTTTACTTCTAAAAACAAATTTTTCAAAGAAGCACAATATCTAAGCAGAGAAGATGTTATAAGAATTATAGGAGAAGTAAAACTAAGACCTAAAGAAACGATAAATAAAAATATTTCCACAGGGGATATAGAAATTGCTGCAGAAACATTGGAAATCTTAAATAAAAGTAAAACTCCCCCAATAGAAATAGATTCCGATAAAGAAATTAGTGAAGAAATCAGATTAAAATACAGATACCTTGATCTAAGAAGAAAAAATATGCAAAATAATTTGTTACTAAGACATAAAATAACTAAAATAATAAGAAATCACTTAGATGAACAAAGATTTATTGATATTGAAACTCCATTTCTAACAAAATCAACACCAGAAGGGGCAAGAGATTACTTAGTTCCATCTAGAGTAAATCCTGGTAAATTTTATGCTTTACCACAATCTCCTCAAATCTTAAAACAAATTTTGATGTGTTCAAATTTTGACAGATACTACCAAATTGTTAGATGTTTCAGAGATGAAGATTTAAGAACAGACAGGCAACCGGAATTTACTCAATTAGATATAGAAATGTCATTTATAGACGAAGAAGATATTTACAGCTTAATAGAAGGTTTAATGAAAAAAATAATGAAAGATATCCATAATATTAATATAAAAATTCCTTTTATAAGAATAGATTACGAAGAAGCAATAGGAAAATATGGAACAGATAAACCAGATTTGAGATTTGGTTTAGAGTTAATCAACATAGATGAAATAGCAAAAAAAACAACATTTAATATTTTTAAAAAGTTAGAAATAGTAAAATCTATATATTTAGATAAAGATTTAAGTAAAAAAGAAATCGATTATTTTGAAGAATTTATAAAACAAAATAATGGTGAAGGACTAAGCTGGTTAAGGGTAGAAGATAATAAAGTGGAAGGGCCTATTGCTAAATTTTTTTCGCAAGAAAATAAAAATAAACTAATCAAAAAAACAAAAGCAAAGAAAGGCATTATATTCTTTATTGCAGGAAGAAGGAAAATAGTAAATGATTTACTAGGCAGATTAAGAAAAGAAATAGCTTTAAAATTTAATTTAATAAATAAAAATAATTTCAAATTTTTATGGGTAAATAACTTTCCGCTATTTGAATATTCAGAAGAAGAGCAACGATATGTTTCTGTTCACCATCCATTTACAACTCCACTACTTGAGCATATCGATTTAATGACAACAAACCCAGAGAAAGTTAAAAGCAAAGGTTACGATCTAGTCTTAAATGGCACAGAACTCGGTGGAGGCTCTATAAGAATCAATAAAAAAGATACACAAGAAAGGGTTTTCAGAGCTTTAGGCATCTCAGAAGAAGAAGCTAAATTAAAATTTGGTTTTTTATTAGAAGCACTAGAATACGGCTTTCCTCCACATGGAGGTATCGCATTAGGTTTAGATAGAATAGTTGCCTTATTAACAGGTAAAACCGATATCAGAGAAGTTATTGCTTTTCCAAAGAACAAACAAGCACAAGATCTGATGATGAATGCCCCTTCTCCAGCAAGCCAAGAACAATTAAAAGAATTAAAAATAAAATTAGACATTGGAAAATGAAATATTCTATTGATAGATATATAACTAAATTAAGAAAGACCAAAGATTTAGTTTATCAATACATATTAGGATTTTCCCAAGAAAATTGTAAAGTACTAATAAACCCTGCCCCAGTAGCAGAAATAAAAGGAATAAAATTTAATAGAGGAAGATGTAATTATGATTTATGCACTAATAAGAAGATCAAAGCAGATCTTAGTATTTTTATTGTTTATTCTGATGTGAATAGACAAAAATCCAGCACAGAAGAAATGTTTTTTCATAAAACTTGTTTAGAGAATATAATGAAAGACAAAAGACTAGAAAACGTAAACTAATGGAAGTTTTCTATAAAATTATAAATTTATTAGAAAATAACAATATCAAATACGAATTAAAGGAACATCTTCCTACTTACACATCAGAAGAGTCGGCAAAATATAGAAATGAACCTTTAAAAATAGGAGCTAAGACCTTAATTTTAAAATATGATAATGAATTTTTAATGTGCATTATTTCTGCATCTAAAAAATTAGATTCTAAAAAATTAAAAAATATATTAAAAACTAAAAAACTAAGATTCGCAATACCTAGAGAAATTAAAGAAAAAACCAATTGTGTTCCTGGTTCTATTCCGCCGTTTGGTAATTTGTTTAATTTGAAAATGTTAACAGATAAATCTATTTTAGAAAACGAATTTATAGCTTTTAATGCTGGTTTATTAACAAAATCCATAAAATTAAAAAAAGATGATTATATTAATATTATCAACCTAGAGGTAGTAGATGTATCCAAATGAATTAATTCAGAAAGTAATTAACTCTAAAATTTTTAAACAATGGCATAAAGATGAATACCTAGTAGGTTTGTTCTTTATGGATAATATTCTAAGTGTAAATTTTTATTCTAAAAAAAGTAAGAAAATTAATTCATTTTTCATATCAAATAAAATTGAAATGGCTGAAGATAACATTTTCCAAAAACAATTAAAGATTTAGAAGAGTTAAAAATAGAAGATATAAAGGTTGATATCAATGATGCACTAACAATAATAAACAATATAAAGCAAAAAAACATACCTAAAGAAAAAATAAACAAAAAAATAATAATCCTCCAACAACAGGATTATCCGATTTGGAATTTAACTTATTTAACTAACTCATTAAATATATTAAACGTTAAGATTAATGCAATAACTGGTAATATAATTGAAGAAAATTTACAACCATTGATAAATTTAAGAAAATAATACTAATAAAACCCAAAGAGATAATGTAGCAAATAGAATGATATAAAACCATTCCCAGTAATCCAATTTTTGACTATAAGCCTTTTTAGCTATAATCAACATATCTTTTGAATAAGAAACCAAGCTAGCTCCCATTAATAAACTAAAAAAGGCGAATGAAGCAAATATTTGCACAATAGTTAATTCTTTTATTAAATAATAGAAAACTATAATAGCTAAAATAATTAAAATTATTCTTGTATTAATATTTCCATATATAGGTTTTACAACAGTTTCATACCAAACTTTTTTATTAATTAAAATAACAAGTATCTTAATAAGAATTAAACACGCCACTAATAAACTGACTATTTCTACTGGTGTAAATACCATATTTTAAACATTAGTTTTATAATATATAAATTTGTGTTATTATGATAGAATAGGAAAATTTAATAAAGAAATAAAAGATTTTAATCCACATATGGAAATAAATATAAAATTAATTGAAAAAGTTGCAAGAAATACCAAATTAAAATTAATAGAAGAAGAAGAAAAAGAATTTTTACCTCAATTAAAAGAGATCCTAGATTCATTTTCTGTTTTAGATGAAGCACCGATTGAAAATCTACATGCCAGTTTTCAACCATTTACTATAAATAATATTTTTAGAGAAGATTCTGTAGAAAAATGTTTATCACAAGAAGAAGCCTTACAGAATACAAATCTTAAAAAGAATGGATTTTTTTTAGGTCCAAAAACATTTTAAAATGAGATTAGAAGAAGTAGCCGGTTGTGTAATATCAAACAAAAATAAGCAAATATTGCTAGTTAGAGAAAAAAACCAAGATTATTATAAAATCCCAAGCGGCAAGATTGAAAAGAACGAAAAACCCTATGAAGCAGCAACCAGAGAAACTAAAGAAGAAACTGTAAATGAAGTATTATGGAAAAATGCTGGGGAATTAAAAAATAGTATCCCTTCAAATCAAATAATACATGATGTTTTAAAATATAGGAAGTTTATATAGATGGAATCAATCCAAGATTTTGTAAAACAAGTACAAAATAAAGAAATAGATATAGTAGAGCATACATACAAAATTCTTGACGAAACAAAAAAAATTGACGAAAAATATAATTATTTTACTAAAATTTCAGAAGATTTGGCTTTGAAATTAGCAAATAATTTAAAAAAATCAACCAATGGCAAATTGTCAGGAGTTGCAATTTCTGTAAAAGATTCTATTTGTGTTAAAGATGTTGAATCAAGAGCGGGAGCATTAATATTAAAAAATTATATACCTCCATATAATGCCACTGTAATTGAAAAATGTATCAAAGAAGGCGCTATAATAATAGGAAAAACATCTCAAGATGAATTTGGCTTTGGGAGCTTTGCTACAAATACAGATAAAATTCCCAAAAACCCTTTCAATAAAAATCATGTCACAGGTGGCTCTTCAGGTGGATCTGCAGGTTTTACACAATTAGCAGAATTTCCACACTTATCATTAGGAGAATCCACAGGAGGTTCAATAGCTGTTCCAGCTTCATTTTGCGGTGTTACAGGATTAACACCAACTTATGGTTTAGTATCAAGATACGGATTAATTGATTATGCAAGTTCATTGGACAAAATAGGACCAATGTCACAATACCCAGAGGATTCTTTTTATTTGTTAGATATAATTAAAGGAAAAGATCCAAAAGATTAGAAAATAATAAGAAAAAAAAAAAAAGAAGCATAAAAAGAATTATAAATTGTAAAAATTAAATAAAAATAGGAAACAGTTTATATATAAATAAAAAACTTAATACTAAATAAATTAAAAAGCTATAAATTAATCTCATTAAAAAATATAATAAAATACGCTCTACCGACTTATCAAATAATTGCATATTCAGAAGCATCAACAAATTTAGCAAGATACACTGGAATAAGATACGGCACCAGTGAAAAACTAGAAGGGGATTTTAGTGTATATTTTACAAAAATAAGATCCAAATATTTTCAAAAAGAATCTAAAAGAAGAATAATTATAGGAACATTTGCAAGAATGGCTGGTTTTAAAGATGCATATTTTATGAAGGCTATGAGGGTAAGAACTTTAATAATTAATGAATTTCAAAAAGCTTTTAACGAATACGATATTTTAATATCCCCTGTTACAATTACAACAGCCCCTAGCTTCACTGATTTAGAGAAATTTAGCCCCATGGATCATTACAAGATGGATTTATTAACTGTGGGTCCAAACTTGGCAGGTATACCCCATATATCAGTTAATATAGGATCAATAAAACAATTACCTGTAGGTATGATGATAATGGCTAATCATCTAGAAGAAAATAATATAAAGGAATTTATTACAAAAAGTTTATAAATTATTAAAAGTAACCATAATTAAAGGCCCAACACCGTGTGGTCATTAAGATATAATGATTAATGAAATTAAATGTTGGGCATATTTTAAAAATGGAACAAAGTGAGATTATTAAGGAATTTGTACATAAAGATATGACTATGGGAGAAATATTGCAAAAATCTCCTTCTACAGTCGAGGTTATGCAAAGATATGGTTTACATTGTTTTGGCTGCCATATTTCCACTTGGGAAACTTTAGAACAAGGAATTTTAGGCCATGGCGGTACAGAAAAAGAAGTAGAAAATATGATTAAAGAAATAAATGAATCTATCAAAAAACAAAAATTTTCTAATAATGTAGAAATCGCCCTAACAGAGAAAGCAGCAAATAAATTAAAAGAAATAATGAAACAAAATCCAGAAAAAACAGGATTAAGAATACAAGTATCCCCTGGGGGATGCGCTGGTTTTAGTTACGATTTCACTTTAGTTGAAAATCCTAATCATAATGAAAAAGTCATAGATCAACTGGGTGTAAAGGTGTATATAAATGGAGAAAGTTTAAATTTGATAGGCGGATCAAAAATTGATTACGTAGACGCCCTACAGGGCGCTGGTTTTAAAGTTTTTAATCCCAAAGCCACTTCTACTTGCGGATGCGGGCAATCCTTTTCTTAGCAAATTTTATATAGACTACTCTAAAGTAATCTCATATGGTAAAATATTGTGTTGGTAAATCTGGTAAAAAATATGAAGTCATAGAAAGCAAGGGTATAAAGTCTCTACAAATAGGAAATGATTTATACAAAATAGAAGGTTGTATAGATGCAGAAAAATATCATATAACCAATACAAATGGCTCTTTATACTACAAAAATAGAAGAAAAGTAACACTTAAAGATTTACAAAAAAGAATTCATTTTGGTGTTTATAAAGATTATAATTTAATTTTGATTAGGGAATCAAAAGATAAAAATAGTTATTATCTTACAGAAAGAATCATTAAAAAAGAGGAAACCAATGAAGTAAAACAAGAAGGAAGCCCTATAGATGTTCTTTTTGAAGAAACCATAGGGTCCGGAATTGAAGAAAGACTTGATCAAGATTAGAACCTAAATATTTTTAAAAATAAAGAATTCAGTTAATTATATGTTAAAAATTGGTTTGGAATGTCATGTAGAACTTGTAGAAAATATAAAAACAAAAATTTTTTGTAGTTGTCCCAATACTGGACCAGATATACCAAATACTAGAACCTGTCCCACCTGCTTAGGTTTGCCTGGTTCAAAACCAAATTTCAATAAAGAAATATTAAAAGTTTCATTAAAAATAGCATTAGCATTAAATTTTAAAATTAATGAAGAAATCTACTTCTCGAGAAAAACATATTACTATCCGGACTTACCAAGTTCATTTCAGATAACACAGTACGAAATCCCGCTTGGAATTAAAGGAAATTTTGACAGTATTAATCTAAAAAGAATCCACATGGAAGAAGATCCTGGTAAATTAATCCATGAGGATAATTATGTTTTAATAGATTATAACAGATCTGGAACCCCATTAGTAGAAATAGTTACAGAACCTGAATTTGAATCTCCACAACATGTAAAGATTTTTTTACAAAAATTACTCACGACATTAGAATACATTGGTGCTTATAATAGAAAATCAGAATCTTCACTAAGAGTAGATGCAAATATCTCAACAACAGGAGCAAGAGTAGAAATAAAAAATATAGGTTCTATAAAAGATGTAGAAAAAGCATTAAAAATAGAAATTGAAAGACAAAAAAAAGAAGTTCCAAAAACACAAGAAACAAGAGGATGGGATCCAAATTTGCAATCCACAATTTTAATGAGAACCAAGGAAGCAGAAGAAGATTATGGATATATTTTTGAGGCAAATTTGCCAAAAATAACAATTTCTAAAGAATTAATAGAACAAATCAAAAAAATATTGCCAGAGCTACAGGACGAAAAAACACAGAGATTTGTAAGGCAATACCACATGAAAGTTGATGACGCTAAAGTACTAACATCTTATTTAACATTAGCTAATTTATTTGAAAGAGTAGCTAAAAAAATAAATTACGAAATCGCAACAATGTGGTTTGTTAGAGAAATTCCTAAAATTTTAAATTATAATAAAATAACTTTAGAAGAATGGGACATCAGCGATAATGAGATTATAGAATTATTAAATTTACTCCAAAACAAAAAAATAACAGCAAGAACAGCCCAAAAAGTACTAGAAAGATTAAGTAAAGAGAAATTTTCACCTAAAGAATATATTAAAAAGAATAACCTAATTTTACAGGCTTCTGAAGATGAACTAGAAAAAATAGTAATTAAAGTTATCCAAAATAATAAAACAGTAGTTGATGATTATAAAAAAGGAAGTGAAAAATCATTCCATTATTTAATCGGCCAAATAATGAAAGAAACAAGAGGAACTGCAGATCCTAAATTAGCTAACAAAATCTTAAGAGAAAAATTACAATAGAAATATTTATATTTAGTAAAACTTACCTATAGATTTGGGGGTTTTATAATGAATAAAGAACAATTGTACAAAAAGACCTTAAAAGAATTAAAAATAAAATTAGATGGTGTAGATGGCATAATTCCCAGAATGTCAACTGTAACAGCGGTTTTAAAAAATACTATACCATATTTTTTCTGGTGTGGATTTTATTTCGCAGAAGAAGATAAATTAGTTATAGGGCCATATCAAGGAGCTTCTGCATGCGCAAACATTGAATATTCTGGGGTATGCGGAACATCTGTAAGAAAAAAAGAAACTATCGTAGTCCCAGACGTTCATAAATTCCCAGGGCATATAGTCTGCGACGAAAGATCGAAATCTGAAATTGTTATCCCGCTAATAGATGGTGAAGATAGAGTAATTGGAGTATTTGATGTTGATTCAAAAGAATTTAATTCATTTGATAAAACAGATAGAAAATATTTAGAGAAAATTGCACAATTAGTATTTGAAGAATAAAATACATTATAAATTATAAATTTCTGAGTATTTTTTATTTAAATAATTTATATAATTCTTTTCATTCAAACCTTCCTTACATACTTTTCTGATTATTTCTTCAGCTTGCATTTTATTCCCTATAGAATGCACCTTTTCTTTTAACCATAATTTTATTTCACTATAATCCCCTTTACTAATCTTATCCTCTATCTTGGGCTTTTCCTCCTTTAAATTATTGTATAACTGAACAGCATAGATTGTACCTAGTGCATAAGTAGGAAAATAACCTATAGCTCCATTAGACCAATGAACATCCTGTAAACAACCATCTTTATCATTTTTTGGAACTACCCCTAATAATTCTCTCATCTTTGTATTCCATATTTTCGGAAGATTTTTAACCTTAATAGAACCATCAATTAAACCGATTTCAATTTCATATCTTAATATAATATGCAAAGGATATGTAACTTCATCAGATTCAACTCTTACTAAGCTAGGTTCTACAAAATTTATTTCTTTATAAAATTGATCAAATTTCCCATTTAAATTAAATTCTTTTTTAAATTTTGGAAAATAAAAATACCAGAATGGTTTACTTTTTCCTATCATATTTTCCCAAAATCGTGATTGAGATTCATGAATACCCAAAGAAGGTGCTTCCCCTAATATAGTATAATGATCTTCTTCTGGTAGTTGTAACTCATACAAAGCATGCCCAGCTTCATGTATACTAGACTCAAAGGAAAATAATGGATTTTCCCTAAAATTAGTTGTTATCCTAACATCATTCAATCCAATAGTCTCGGTAAAGGGATGTGTGGATAAATCCAGTCTGCTAAATTCATTATTTAATCCTATTCTTCTAATAATATCCTCACAAAAATATCTCTGTTTTTCAATCGGAAATTTATTACTCAATAATACTTTTTTTTGTTTCCTATATACTTTTGATTCTTGAATCCTATGCAACAAATCAACAATATCATTTTTTAAATTTAAAAACACAGGATTTAATTTTTCTACAGTCATACCTTCCTCAAAGGTATCAAGCAAACTATTATACGGATGCCCTTTTTCATTTATATATTTACATTCTCTTTGTTTTAATTTAACTATCTTTTCTAAATGTGGTCTAAAAATTTCAAATTTCTTCTCAGCCCTTGCTTTATCCCATGCTTGATACGCTAAAGCAGTAGTTTTTGATAATTCTATTACAAATTTCTCTGGTAACTTTCGAGCCCTACAAACTTCCTTATATAATTTTTTTACTAACAAAGTATCTTTTTGGGAAAGTTTTTCTTTTTGTAATTTTTTTAATGTATTGTATAACTCATCTGAAGTAGATTTTTTGTGCATTGAAGAAGACATCAAAGAGCTTTGTTCCGCTCTAGCATATACGCCATTTGCTGGCATATAAGTTAGTTGATCCCATCCTAACAAAGAATATATCCCAAAAAGAATTGTTATTTCTTTTTGATAATCATAAACTAATTTTAAATCTTTAGTCATTAAAAATAAAATTAATTAATACCTTTTAAATATTTCCTATGACTTTAAGGAAATTATTTAGCTACCACCCCAATTCCGATTTGTATTTTTTTAATCTCATCAGATGTCAAATTTTTGAATCTATCCTTTCTGATATAAAATTCTTCAGTAGCCTTTAGGGCATTAATAGCATCTAATCTAGAAGGAACATAAGCTTTATGCTTAATTTGATTATCCATCTGAGAAACTTTATTTTTTACCTCTTGCATATAAAGTTCCATCCCTTGGGGAACATTTAATATAATGCATTCACTTAAAAATTTTACAGTTCCAACCCCAGCAATTGTTGATGGAACATCAAATGTTTCCTTCAAAAAAGCTTCTATAGCGGCATCACATAAATGAATCACAAATGCATCTTGTCCTTGCCTTAAAGCCAATCTTGCTTGATTTATTAACTCATCATGCGCCAAAAATGCTTTAGTCACCTTTTTGCCAAAAAATCCCCCTATAATTTTACAGGCTTCTAAAATATCATCACCATAGGGACCATGATTTCTGTCAACTGTTTTATTTTTGAGTTCTAGTAACAATTTAGATTTTTCGGGAAATAATTTCGCAGCAGATTTAATTAGTTCAATAAATAAATTTTTTATTTTTGTATCTGCATAATAAACATCTTTACTTTTTACCTTCTTTTTTAATTCCTCTAGTATTTCATATATTTCCATATTTAAACCCGAATTTAGTTAAAACATTGTAAAATTTATGAAGTAACCATTTTAAGTGCTTTTTTAATTGGAATATTATTAATCAATATTTCTTTCTTAACTTCATCTAATAAAGATTTATCTGAAATTTCATTATTAATTTTATTAAATAGAGTATTAAAATGCCTATATGCGATTAACGCTGCTGATAAAGCATCCATCTGATGCTTGTCTTTTAATTTGAGATTATACTTCTTCAAATATTCTTTAGTCTTTTTTCTTTTTTCATTATAATGTAGATCATGATCTGGAGAAACTACTATAGCACTTACTTTAGAAGCAAATTTTTCAACAAATTTAGAAATTTTACTTACATCTGTTCCTATAATTAATATTTTTCCATACATACTTACCTTAGCAATAGTTTCGCTTAGAGTACCTTTAAATGAATCTATAGCAACTAAATTTCCATCAAGATCTAAAAGCGCATACCCTATAGTAGCACCAGAATCTAACCCCAATATATAATGTTCCATCTATAAAATATTAAAAATAAGGAAATATAAATAGTTTTCTACAATAAAAAGATATTAAAATAGATTGAAAACCCATAATATATGGACCCATAGTTTAGTCCGGATAGAATCCGCCGCTTCGGACGGTGGGAGGGAGGTTCAAATCCTCCTGGGTCCTAAACAAAATGTCACACAACAAAAATTTATGGATACAAGTAATAATACTAATATTACTAATTGGGATTATAACTTTCCAATTTTATATAAATAATGACGTAAAAAGGCAAATAGCAGAAATAAATAATACTTTAGAAAACCACAAGGAAGTTTACTCTAACATAATAGAAGAAATAAGTAATTTCAAGTGGGATACATCATCCCAATTTGATTTAATTAATGAAAAACTCCAAATATCAAAGTCTCAAATATTTGATTTAAAGAAGGATATATCTAATATAAAGATACAATCAAACGATTTTACTGGGATAATAGATGATATTTTGCCTGCTATAGTCTCAGTAAAAACAGAAGATGCCCTTGGCTCTGGTGTAATTATTTCAGATGATGGATATATAGTAACTAATTATCATGTTATAGAGGATGGAAAAACAATTAAGGTATTAACTTATGATAACGATGTTTACAAGGCAATTCTAGTAGGTGCTTCATCTCAAATAGACATCACATTATTAAAAATAGAAGCAAATGACCTTGATTATTTAGAATTCGGTGACTCAAATGAAATACAAGTTGGCCAAAGAGTTATCGCTTTAGGAAATCCTTTAGGTTTATCTTTTACAGTTACAGAAGGCATTGTTTCGGCTACAAATAGAGTTGGTCCCAATGGACTAAGAGCTTATATACAAACAGATGTACCAATTAATCCTGGAAACTCCGGCGGCCCCTTAGTTAACATTAAAAAAGAGATTATAGGCATTAATAATTTTAAAATCGGTGGTTTTGAATCATTGGGATTTGCAATAGACTCTAATCATATCAAAGAAGTAGTTGATGAAATATTAGAAGAGGCTAAAAAATTAAATGAACAAACATGACAGAGTTATTATATTTAAAAGAGCATTATGTAAATGAATTTGAGAGCATCATTAAAGATGTAGACAACAATAAAATCATTTTAGATAAAACTTATTTTTTTCCTACTGGTGGTGGACAACCATCTGATATTGGTAAAATTATCAGAAATAATGAAATATTTAATGTTTTAAATGTTAGAAAAGAACAAGAGAAAATTATCCATGAGGTTGATAAAGAAGGTTTAAATACGGGAGATAAAATAGTAGGAAAGATTGATTGGGAAAGACGCTATAAACTAATGAAAGCCCACACAGCAGCACATATAATTTCAGAAGTGGTCCATAAAGAAACTCAAGCAGTAATTACAGGAAATCAAATTAATATAGATAAAGTTAGAATAGATTTTTCATTAGATAATTTCAATAAAGAAAAAATGCAAAAGTTTATAGAAAAAGCAAACGAAATAATAAAAAAAGATTTACCTGTAACTACAGAATTTAAATCAAGAGAAGAAGCCATAAAAATTCCTAAAATTTCAAAATTAGCTATAGGTTTACCTGAATCGATAAAAGAAGTAAGAATAGTTAAAATTGGAGATTTTGATATGCAAGCAGATGGTGGAACCCATGTTAAATCCACAAAAGAAATAGGAAAATTAGAATTGTTAAATACAGAAAATAAAGGCAAAAATAATAGAAGGCTATATTTTAAACTTATTTAATCTTCCCTAATTTATCCATTTCATTAATTAACATTTTTTCATTTTCGGAATCTCCTGAACTATGCCCGGCTATAGTAAAATATAATCTAGAATTTCGAATCTTTTTATGTAATAAATATGCACTTAAAGGTGGACAAACTAGATCGTATCTTCCATGTACAATATAAACAGGACATTTTATTTTTTTAACATTTTTTAAAATATAGTTTCTAGGGAAAAAACAATCATTAATTAAATAATGTAATTCAATTAGTGAAAATGCTTCATATTTAATATCTTTAAGTAATTCTTTAACTTTTTTTTCAGAATATTCTAATTTAGAAACTGAAAATTCATATGTAGCCCATGCTTTTGTATATTTTTTGCTAATTTTTTTATTTTTAGATTTCATTTGTTTAAAATAATAATCCATTAATTTATTTTGATATCTCTTTGGAACTAAATTTATCATCTTATACCATGCTTCTGGATAATGATCCTTTACTTTATAATTAAAATAATCATTTTCTTCTCGAGTTCCTAAAAATATACCTCTTATTACCATCGCTCTTACTGTTTCCGGATACTTAATTCCATAAATTAAAGATAAAGTAGAACCCCAACTACCTCCGAATAAAATTATTTTTTTTATACCTAAATGGTCTAGCAATTTTTTAATATCCTCCACTAATTTAAAAGTAGTATTATTTTTTATAGAAGCAAATGGTTTACTTTTCCCAGAACCTCTTTGATCAAAGGTTATTATGTTAAATATCTTAAAATTAAAAAATCTCTTATCCTTTTTACTAAAACCACCACCAGGACCACCATGTACAAACAAAACAGGCTTACCTTTTTTATTTCCACTTAATTCATAATAAATCCTATAGCCTTCACCAACATCCAAATACCCCTTTTTATAGGTTCTAATATTCTTATAAGCCATGCTATATTAAAAGTAAAAAGCATATAAAAACATAACTATTTTTTTGTTTTGATATTACCTCAACGAATTCTCATTTTACGATAGTCTTTAAGAGTAAACAAAAAAATTGTAGTTGATTTTATCAGTAAAAACAAAAATAAGGAATATTTTTCAAAAGAAAGTCTTGAAAATTCCATAAAATATTTCAATCCAACAGAAAAAGCAACATTTAAATATTAGTTCATTTAATAAACTAATTAGTTCACAATGAGAACAAATATAAGTTCATTTATTTTAAGCTCAGAAAATAGAATAAAAATAGTTAGAACTATATTCGAATACCCTTCGAGACAATGGTCATGATAGTATCTAGAAGAAGTTACAAAAATTTCTCATGCAACTGTTTTTAGGACATTAATAGGCTTAAAGAACTTTAACGTCTTAAAAACCATAAAGATAAACAAAAAAGACTTAATATATGAACTAATAGATTCTCCTTTAATAAAAGAACTAAAAAAAATCCTGGATTTAGAAAAAATAACAAATAAAAAAATTGCTAAAAGCTTCATTAATAAGATTAAATCAAAGGAGATTAGCTCTGCAATATTGTATGGTTCTACAATTAAAGGAAACCTAAAACCTGAAAGCGATATTGATATTTTAATAATCCTTAAAAAACACGACAAAACATTAGAAAATAGAATACTTAATAAAGCAGCACAAGTCTCATCAAAATTAAATAAAACAATATCAATCACCACATTAGACGAAAAAGAATTAAAAAGGGAAAAGAACACTCAATTTATTAGATCCGTTAAATCAAACATGGAAATAATCTATGGAAAAAATTCTTTTTGAACAGGCAAAATTATGGCTAGTAGGGGCAAATCATATGGCAAAATCTAATTCAAATTACAAATACTCAATAGCAGTATCGATGCTAATTCACTCCATAATCAAAGCAAATGATGCCTTAACTTTTAAATTCTTAAACACAACAGCCAGACGTCATGACGACGCTAGAAGATTATTCGAAGATTTGATAATAAAGAATCTTATTAACTCCAAGTACTCAAATTACAAACAAATAATCCAAGATGCTATTAATAACAAAGCCAAAGCAGAATATAGATTTGCAACATTTAGTAAAACCAATTTTGAAGATATGCAAAGAAAAGCAGAGAAATTCATAGTGATGGTAGAAGAGATTATAAAAACATAACTATTTTAAATATATTAAAATAATAGAATAATATGCCAAAACAAGAGGGAATAACAGTAAAAAAAGAAGAGAATTTTTCAGAATGGTATTCTCAAGTAATACAGAAAGCAGATTTAGCTGATATAAGATTTGGTATTCAAGGTTTTATCGTTCATAAACCATGGGGATTTTTTATTATAAAAAAAATTTACGAATATTTAGAAGGAGAATTAGACAAACAAAGACATCAACAATTTTTATTTCCAATAGCAATAAAAGAAGAAAATTTAAAAAAAGAAAAAGAACACGCAGGATTTATGCCTAATGTATTCTGGATTACAGAAGCAGGTTCAGAAAAAATAGAAGAAAGATTTGCATTAAGACCAACAGGAGAAGCACAAATTTATCCATTATATGCATTATGGTTTAGAAGTCATAAAGAATTGCCATTTAAAGGGTATCAAAGTAGAATATCTGTTTTCAGAAATGAAATGACTACAAGACCTTTTTTAAGAGGCCGTGAATTCTTATTTTTAGAAACCCACAATGTATTTAATACACATGAAGAAGCATTAAAACAAATTGAATTTGATTTGCAAACTTGTAAGAAAGTCATCCATGATAAAATTAAGATCCCATTTTTGTATTTTAAAAGACCAGTATGGGATAAATTCAAAGGTGCGGATAATACTTTCACTCCTGATACTATAATGCCAGACGGAAAAAGAAATCAATTAGCAAGCACACACGATCTTGGCCAGAATTTTTCTAAGGCATATAACATTAAAGTTAAAGACAATAATGAAAAAGAGCAATATGTTTGGCAAACTTGTTTCGGCCCGGGAATATGGAGAATAATGGCCGCCTTAATAAGTATCCACGGCGATGATAAAGGATTGATTCTGCCATTCGATATGTCCCCTATACAAATCATTATTATACCAATAACATTTGTTAAGAAAAAAGAAGAATCTAGTAAAATAATTAAATTATGTAAGGATTTAGAAAATAAATTAAAAAAATTGAACTTTAGATGTAAATTTGATGAATCTGAAGAAACGCCTGGATTTAAATACAATAAATATGAATTGCTAGGAGTACCTATAAGAATAGAAATAGGACCTTATGAAATTAAGAATAAAACTTTTTCCATAATATTAAGAACAGAAAAAAATAAAAGAACAATCAAAGATTTAAAAGAAATTATAAAATTAGCTAATAAACTAGATAACGATATTAAAAAAAGAGCAAAAGATTATTTCAAAGATAATACGAGAGAAACACAATCCTTAAAGGAACTAAAAATATTAATTAACAAACATAGAGGATTTATTAAAATACCATTTTGTTCTGTTAATAAAGATGGTGAAGAATGCGCAAATATCTTAAAGGCAGAAACTGAAGGTGGAAATATTTGCGGAACATTATATCCAAAAGAAGATAAAATAAATAATTTAAAATGTATAATTTGCAATAAAAAAGCCAAACATATTGTTTACGTCGCTAAGAGCTATTAAATCTTTTTCTAATTAGTACAATAATAAAGATTATTGCAATAGAAACTATTAATATAACTAAGTATTTGTTATACTCCTCTTGTTTAATATTATTTTCTGTTTTTTTTATCTCTTTAAATTCTTCAATGCAATCCTGTTCTGTCTTGGGCTTATTTTTTTCAGTACCACAATTATTCGTATCATAACATTCTCTAATCTGTATATTATCCTTACATTCTTGCCAATCATCACATACCCATCTTTCTCTGCATTCTTTTTTATTTACCTCAGAATTATCTAATATACCAGTACATCCTGGATCTTGTAAATCTATTAATTTATCCCCATCATTATCTATTTTATCATTACATTGATAAATTCTTTTAGGTCCGCCATCGTTACTCCCACCATCATTACCGCTAGTTTGCACACCAAATGTGGTTATATTATCATTAACCACTTGTATGTTCTTATCACCTTGTATAGCTTTAACATTGGGATTACTTATTGTATAATTTCCATCAAATTCATAATTTCCAGTATTAGCTGTGGCTTTTACTACATATTTATAAGTTATATCCCCAGGATTTTGAAATTCTATCCATACAAGAATATTAGAAATTGTATTATCTGCTCCATTATTATCCACAACAGTAAATCCATTTGGAACATGCTCCTCTATAACATAAAATTTATCATTTTCATCTAAATCCACGTTAATTGTAACCTCTAATTCCTGGTTGGGGCTTATAGTATTAATATTAAAACTCCTCGTTATAGAATTGGCTAATACAATATCGGAAAATAACAATATGAAAAATAACAGCCTTAAGTATTTCATAAATTGTATGCGTTTCTGATACCCTTAATTTCGGTTATATTAAACGTCCTCCTTTTTAGTTGCATGCCTCTTGGTTCTTCCTCCAATCACTGCTTTTGGCTCAACAAAGGAAAACCCGCCAGCTCTATTTATGTAAGCTTCCTCTGGAAAAATTTTTAATTTAGGAGTGCATGAGAAATTCTTTGCTTTAGTAGGATTTATTTTAGGGTATGTCATTTTAATGTATTATATTTCAACTAATTTATATTACTTATGTACAAATTTCGGATTCTTATAAATTAAGCTACGCAAAGTCTAAACAGACATCCTATAAAATTAATCAAAATCCACAATATAACAATAGCTACAAAAATCATAATAACAATTTTTTCATTTTGCTCTTGCCCAATAAACGTTTTCTCGCTTTTTATCTCTTTCGTTATTCTTGTTTTTATCGGGGGGGCGAATGTGGGAAATTCTAAAAATACACAAAAGGAATTAAATAAATCAACTTTTCAGGATTGTCTGCTGCTTTTAAATTAGCTATAATACCAAATTTCGAATTATAGGTTTTCATAAAGCTCCTCATGGCTCTTGTTATTTTGGCTGTTGTTTTGACTTCTATGGGGATTATATTTGAATTCTCTATAACAAAATCCACTTCTGTTTTTGTCGTAGTTCGCCAATATTTTACAACATGCATAGGTTTTAATTCATTATATATAAAATTTTCATATAGAAATTGGAAATCTAAATTGTCAAAATTTTGCATCAAATAATTCCTAAAACCAAAATCTACAAAATAAATCTTCGGATTCTTTCTTAATTCTGTTACAAGATTCCGATGAAATGGGCGAACAACAGAAATAACATAAGAATCTTGGAGTATTTGTATGATTTCTTTTATTTCTTTGTAATTTAATCCAGAAGTTTCTATAAGCGTCTCGTATTTTA
>CAZPBI010000001.1:46124-47231 GCA_964584825.1 Candidatus Woesearchaeota archaeon | reverse complement strand
AAAATACATAAAATTATGAAAAATAATGTCCCTGGTGTGGGTCAATCGACAATAGGGCAAGAAACAGTTTTTAAGATCATGGAAATACCATCGATTTATCCATTACCTACAATATCTGATAAAAGACTTTTGGATGTAAGATATCCATTAATAGAGCCATATTCTTTTGTTCATATTCATTGGGATATTAGAAGACACGAATTAATGTATGAGTTACATGAACCTGAATTAAATGAGGATGAAAAGAAAGTCTTGGATCTTTTAGAAAAAGGTATTGAGGAATTAATTAATATTAGTTTTATTGCTATAAAGAATACTAATGTTGTAATTACTTATCTAGAAAAAAATATGCGTGTGTTACTAAAAGAATTTGGAATAAAAATTACTGAAAGAAGCTTTTTGAAGTTAATGTATTATGTTTATAGGGATTTTGTCGGATTAAATGAAATAGAACCTTTGATGAGAGATTTTTATATTGAAGATATACAGTGTAATGGTTTTAATATACCTATTTATCTTGTTCACAGGAAATATGCTAATTTAAGAACTAATCTTATATTTAATGATATCAAGAAATTAAGTAGTTTTGTTGAGAAGTTAGCGCAGAAATGTGGTAAATATGTAAGTTATGCAACACCATTAATGGATGGCACTTTACCTGATGGATCCAGGGTTAGTGCAGTATATACAGAAGATGTGACATCAAGGGGGCCTAGTTTTAGTATTAGAAAATTTACAAGGACTCCATGGACTCCTATAAATTTAATACAATTAGGAACTGTAAGTCCAGAAATCCTTGCTTATTTGTGGTTGTTAATTGAATATGAGGCCAATATTTTAATAATAGGTGGAACTGGAACTGGCAAAACTACTTTTTTAAATGCGATATCATTTTTTATTCCACCACAAGCAAGAATTGTTTCTATAGAGGATACTAGGGAAATTTCATTACTTCATGAGAATTGGTTACCAAGTGTTTCTAGATCCGGTGTTGGAGTTGCAAACATAATGGGAGAGAAACATGGTGAAGTTTCGTTATTTGATTTATTAAAAGAAAGTTTTAGACAAAGACCCGATTATGTTATTGTGGGGGAAATCCGCGGGCAA
>CAZPBI010000001.1:6699-46114 GCA_964584825.1 Candidatus Woesearchaeota archaeon | reverse complement strand
CCGACTGGGGAGAAATACGGAGAGGTCACGCTGTTCGATTTGCTGAAGGAGAGTTTCAGACAGAATCCGGATTACGTTATCGTCCGCGAGGTCAGGGGCAACGAGACGTACGTAATGTTTCAGGGAATGTCTTCAGGCCATCCAAGTTTAAGTACGATGCATGCCGAAGATGTTGGAACTTTAATTAGAAGATTAGAAACTCCGCCTATAAATTTAAGTTCTAGTTTAGTAGAAAGTTTAGATTCAGTTTGCATTATGACACAAGCTAAAATTAAGGATAAACCCTCAAGAAGATTAAGGGAGATTGTTGAAATATTAAAAATTCAAGAAGAGGTCGGGCATGCTGTAACAAACATGCCATTTAGCTGGGATCCTGGAAGTGATAGATTTTTTTCCAGATCAAACAGTAAGATATTTGAGAAGTTAGTTACAAGATACGGGGTGAAAAAAGAAAGATTAGACTTAGAATTTAAGAGAAGAACTTTGTTATTGATGAAAATGTATCAATCAAATATGGGCGGATTTAAACAAGTACAGGACGCAATTAATGGATATTACAAAACTCCAGAATTGGTATTAAAGAAATTTGGTATAAAATGAGAAAAGAGAAAATTTCTGTTCCTCAACTAATTATAGGGGATGAAAAAAAGTACATAGATTTTGGATCATTAGATGTTTCAAAACAAGATATTAAAAGATTTATTAGAAGAAAAAAGATTATAGAAGACAAGAGAGAGATAGAGTATACAATTTATGAAGCAAGCAAATATGGAAAATTTGCAAATAAATTTTTTCAAGGATTGGTAGATTATTTTATTATAAATTTTCCAAGCCAATATAAAGTTTTAAAGACCTCTTTAATAAGATCTGATATAAAGCTATTAAGTAGGACTTATGTTAGTATACTATTCTTAACTACGTTTTTAGTATTTTTATCTACTTTGATTATAACAATGATTGTTAATTATATTTTAGGAATAGGGTTGATCATAGGCTTAATAAGAGGAATTGGCATATCTTTCCTTTTAGGATCTGGAACTATAGTATTTACATTTTTTTATCCTGAAATGGTTGCTAGAAGTAGAAATAGGGAGATAAATGATGATTTACCATTTGTAATAATACATATGGCTGCAGTTTCAGGTAGTGGAGCACAACCTATATCTATATTTAATTTAATTTTGAATACAGGAGACTATAAAGGGCTAGAGCGAGAAATAAGAAAGATTGTTAACTATGTAAATCTTTTCGGCTATGATTTGACTACTGCTTTAAGAAATGTTGCAATTACAACTCCAAGTATGAGATTTAGGGAATTATTAGTCGGTATTGTAGCTACTTTAGAAACAGGGGGAGATTTAAGAAAGTATCTTGCTGGAAAAGCAGATGATGCATTAACAACTTATAGGTTAGAGAGGAAGAAGTATGTTGAAATCTTATCTACTTATTCTGATATTTATACTGGGATTTTAATTGCAGCCCCATTGTTATTTATGACTACTTTAGCTATAATTAATATTATCGGGGGTTCTGTTTTGGGTGTTAGTGCTAATGTTATTGCCTTTATCGGGACTTTTTTTGTTATTCCATTTTTGAATGTTGTGTTTATAATATTTTTAAATTTCATACAACCGGAGTCATAATGAATTTAGAATTTAAACAAAAATATTGGATCGGGATATTAATCGGATTAGTTTTGATAATCATAGACACATATTTGTATGTATATTTTGATCTTAAAAGATGGTTTTTTGCCATAATAGTTTTAGCTATTACAATTGGCTGGTCTCAATTTTGGCTAGATTTTTTTGCTGAGGTTAAAAGACAAAGGGAATTAGAATTAAAATTTGTTGAATTTGTTAGAAATTTGGTCGGTAATGTAAGGTCCGGGGTTACTATAACAAGGGGTATTGTTAATGTTTCTGAAGAAAATTATGGGACATTAAGTCCTTATGTTAAGAAATTAGCTAGGCAGTTAGAGTGGGGGATACCTTTGCATAAAGCATTAGTTACTTTTGCTAATGATACTGGAAATGAAGTAGTTAGAAGATCTATATCTATAATTATAGAAGCGGATGAATCTGGTGGTGATATTGAGAGTATTTTAGATGCTGTTGCTACATCTGCTGTAAATGTTAAGAAGATGAAAGAAGAAAGAAAAATAAGTGTTTATTCACAAATTGTACAAGGATATATTGTCTTTTTTGTTTTTATAGGTATAATGCTTGTTTTGCAACTTTGGTTATTTCCTTTATTGCAAGGGTCTTTAGATTTGCCATCTGAACAGGACCAATTTGGACTAACAGGCTTATTTGGTGCAACCAAATTTTTCCAAAAAGGAGATCCTGCTAATTTGAGTTTTATATTTTTTGCTTTAGTATTAATTCAGGGATTTTTTGCAGGAATAATGGTTGGAAAATTTAGCGAAGGCAGTTTAAGGCAAGGATTATTACATTCATTAATATTGATGACTTTATCCGCTTTAATAATAACCACTATAAAGGGTGGCATTTAATGGATAAAGGGGATGTTCATGTAGATTGGATAATAAGTATGGGGTTTTTTATTGTCGGTATAATAGCAATATTTACTTTTTTTAGGCCACTAGAGAAAGAGGAAACTGATAAATCTATATTAATTAATAATTTAGTAGAAAAGTTTAATGAGAATTTTACATGGGAAGTTAAAACTACTCCGTTATTTGTTAAAAATTGCCATAGAGATAGTTTAGGTATAAACTATTTCATAGATATCTATTTTCAAAATTGGAGTATGTCTTTTATTGAATTTAGGAATAAAACTACAAAGGAGCCTATAGATGTAAATGATTTACATAATTATCAGGTTAAATGCGATATTGGTTATTCTGAGAGCAAACCAAATGAACATTTTTATATAACTAGTGATGAAGCGGCTGTATTTTATATTATTTATACTAATAAAACATCTAAAGAATATGATAAAGTAAATATAAATGTTTCATGTAGTTCTAATGATTTACTTAATCAAAACTTTGATGGAAACTGCGAATTTGGTTTAGGTGGTTCTGGAAGGATAGATGGGATAAATGAAGAAAAATTAAATTTTAATGACCCTTATTTTGTGGTAGATAAGATTAAATCAAATTGGAAATTTCCTAGCAATAATGAATTTTGGATAAACAGTAGTGATTTAGACATAAATTATAAAACAGCTGAACCATTTGAACAAGCTGATGTTTTTGTAAAAGTGGTTAAAACATTTGTTGTAATGGATAATGGTACTGTATTGCCAGTTGATATTGTATTTAGGGTATGGTGAATAATAAGGGTTATTTAAGAATATTGGAGGCATTAATGGCTATAGTTTTATTATTTGGTATTGTGCTTTTTGTAAATTCCAAAGTTATTAATGTAAATACTGGTTTTACTACATTGATTTTTGAATCGCAAAATAATATATTAAATCAATTTGCTTTAAATGAAAATATTAGGAACTGTGCTGTTTATTCTGATTATACTGGGGAGTGCATGAAACATCCGATGTGTGGTGTTGATTTAAACAAAACAATATTAGGAGAATTGCCTATTGGTTATGGATTTACATGTGAAATTTGTAACAAATCTTTGAGCTGCTTGAAAGATGATGAAGCCAATGTAATATCCAAGGATAAATCTGTTTTTACTTCTACCATATTTCTAAGTGGAAATGGAACGAATGAAAAAGTAATTAGATTATATTATTGGAAATAGTATACAGTTGTTATTATTTCATGCTTGCGATATTTTTAAATAACAAAATTAATCTTTTAAATTATGCAATTTTTTATCGATTCTAGCAAATTATCAGAAATTGATGAAATTAATAAAACAGGGATACTTGGAGGTATTACAACAAACCCTTCGTTATTAAAAGATGCTTTAGCACAGGGGTTAATTAATTCGCTAATAGGTATTGCGGATAATGTTAATATGCATAAAATAAATCTAAGTAAAGGCGATGGCATTGAAGATTATATAATAGGAATATTAGATGCAGCTGGAAGAATTCCTGTAAGTTTACAAGTAACAGGAAAAAATCCTTATTTTACTGAATTGTATGATGAAGGGATATTATTATACGAGAAATTTAACACTATAAACAATAATGTAGTTATTAAAATACCTATAAACCCGGCTTATAAAAATATTAAAGAATATGCCTTCTATGGCTTAAAAGCAATTAGAGATCTATCGAATAAAAATATACCTGTAAATACAACTTTGATTATGAAACCTTCACAAGCAGTTTTAGCAGCATACGCAGGAGCTAATTATGTAAGTCCATTTGTTGGGAGAATCGATGATTACCTTAGGGAAAGTATGCTGAATATTTCTTTTAATAAATTAGACTATTATCCTGCAAAGGGAAAGCATATTGATGAGTATATAATTAATGATAATGGTGTTGTTAGTGGAGTAAACTTGGTTGAGAAAATTATTGAGGAATTTGATAAAAGAAATTTAAGAAATAATACTAAAATTCTAGCTGCAAGTGTAAGAAATGTTAAACAAGTAGAGGAATTATGGAGTGTAGGTTCAGATATCGCATCACTACCGTATAATGTATTTAAAGAAGCATTGGACGAATATTTACCTAATCTTATTTCACACCCCAAAACATATGAAGGCGCTAGGAAATTTGTAGATGATGTTCCAGAATCTTATTCTAGCTTAATTTATAATTAAATTGGAGGTAAGATTCAAATTTATTTTATATAAATTAAATTACTTTCCTTCAAATTGTAATAATGAAAAAGTCTTGTATCCTTTATTCATTAATTTATCTTTTCCCTTTAAGTCTATTAATTCTATTAAAAAAGCAATTTCTATAATTTTTCCGCCCAATTGTTTTATCAATCTTGCCGCGGCTAAACTCGTTCCTGAAGTTGCAATTAAATCGTCTATTAGCAGTACATTTTGTCCTGGGATAATTGCATCATTATGAATTTCTAAAGAATCTTTTCCGTATTCTAATTCATATTCTATCCTAGTAGTAGCTGCAGGTAATTTTCCAGTTTTTCTTATTGGGACAAAACCCTTACTCATCTTTAATGCTAATGCAGATGCTAAAATAAAACCTCTAATTTCGATGCCAACGATCAAATCTATATCTAGATCTTTATATCTTTCGTAGAATGAATCTATTATTTTAGAAAAACAATAAGGATCTTTTAATACTGTAGTGATATCCCTAAACATTACACCTTGCTTAGGCCAATGTGGGATTGTTCTTATTTTATTTTTAATTTCTTGCATTATATTTCCTCATGTATTTTATTTTTGCATATACACTCTGAATTTTTTATTTCTGGTAATACATTTAATATTAATTTTTTTACTTTTTCAGCATTTTCATTCATTACTTTTATTACTTCATCGTATGTTACATTGGGTCTATTATCTAAGAAACAATCGTAATCTGTTGCAGTAGCAATAGATGCGTAACATATGCCTGCCTCATTAGCTAAATTTACTTCTGGTACGGCGGACATATTAATAACTTCAGCTCCCCATCTCCTAAACATATGTGATTCTGCCTTTGTAGAAAATCTTGGGCCCTCTATAGTTATAATAGTACCATTTCTATGATGGGATAAATCTAATTGCGATGCTGCTATTGCTAGTAAATCCCTTAAATAAGGACAAAATGGTTCTGCACTTGGTAGATGTATTACTTTATCTTTATCAAAAAACGTTGTATGTCTTTTTTTTGTATGATCTATATATTGATTAATGAATATTAAATCCCCAGGTTTTATTTCTTCTTTTAATGAACCACATGCTGTAGTTGCTAGGATATGTGTACATCCTACTTTTTTTAATGCATAAATATTTGCTCTATAAGGGACATTTGTTGGATTTATACTATGGTTTTTACCATGTCTTGATAAAATGGCTACTTCGACATTATTTATTTTGCCTGCTGTAATATTAGAAGAAGGGTAACCATATGGGGTCTCAATAGAAACTTCCTCATAATCGGAAAGCAAATTTGGGTTATCTAAACCAGATCCGCCAATAATTCCAACTCGTATCATTAATATTTTTAATTATTATAAATTTAAATTTTTTATTATACTCTTATATAATTATTTACACCAGTATACTACAGTACCCTCTGTGTTTACTCTATCTTTGCAGTATTCTTTTAATTTTGAGAAATCTTTATCTTTAATTATTTTTAACGCTTTTTTAGTAAATAAACCATCTTTTAAACCATCTGTATAAAGTAATACAACATCACCTTCTTTTAATATGATTTTTCCTTTTCTTATGTAATACTCTGCTTCTTTTTCGCCTGTTAAAACACCAAAAGAATATTTTTGTTTTGGTTTATTTCTAAACATTCTTCTCATAATCATTCTTCCTTCAGGGTAACTCCACCATTCATGTTTTTTGCTAAAACTTTTAAGGAAATCTTTAATAAATTCTGCTTTATTTACTAAATTCCATCTTTTTTTATCTAATGGCCAATATTCATCTTTAGTTTTGAATATAACTTTACCATTTCTAATTACAACAATACCACAACATCCAATATAACTATAGTGTAAAATATTTTCTTTGATTATAGCCATTGCTGCAGTGCAACCAGCTAAATCTTTCATTAACCAATTTGGATCTGGAACCTTTTCTTTGTTTAAGATCATGATCTTTTTATTTGCCTCATATAAATTATTACTATTGACTGCTATGTTTGATGCTTCTTTTGCAATACTAGGTTTAGGATAATTATCACAAAATTTCTTTTTACCTTCTTCTGTATTTAAATTTGGGTAGATATTAAAAGAGTCTCTAGTTATACCATCGGCAACAGCTAAGAAGGTTTCATCATTTTCTTTGTAGTTAGATGAATCTTCTGAGACTCCTCCCCATTTTAATTTTCCATTTTCCAATAAAGTAAATTTGCCTGTCATAATATTAATATATGCTTTGGAATTTTAAATCTTTTTATATTTTTAAATGTCTAAAATAATTCTAGCTATCCAATTATCTTTTAATTTTTTCACATAGAATTGATGTAAAGTCATGGCTTTTACATCTACTTTTAATTCATGTTTTTTCATATCTAATTTTTCGCCAGAACATTCTGCAATAATAGTTGCTTCATTACCGACTTGCTTTACTTTTACATTAAATCTCGAGAATACTAATTTCTTTGCATCTTTTACATAAATCAGTTCTTGTAAGAAATCAAATAAGAGCATCTCAATAGATCTATTTTTTAGTTTTATTGTCTGTTTCTGTTTTTCTTTAATGTCTTTTAAATCTACTTGAGTTTCTTCTAAAGCTAAGGCACAGTTTGTGAATAGTTCATTTAGTGTTTTACCATAAGCCTCAAATAATACATCTGATGTGTGATCAAAAAATTGGTAGTTTTTCATTTTTTATTGTGGCTTCTGTTATTTTCTGATTTGTTAGATTGTGTACAAAGTAGTTTTCCTTGATAGGGAAGTTTTAGTAAAGGTTGATTTTTAAATTTAGGCGATCTCATCTATTTTACAAATTATCCAGATCTTTAATAATCTTTTCTTTTACTTTATTAATATTTTCTCCTATAAAAACTAATTCATGTGATTTAGAATCAAATTTTTCTAAAGTATATTGCCCAGCCACATAGCTTAACAAATAAGTATTATCCTCTAAAGGAACAAATCCTTTTAATCTATAAAATTCAGAAGGTAATTTTTTTAAGAAAGATTCTAGTTTTTCTTTTGATAATTTATTTTTTATTTTATATGTAAAAAATTGGAATTTGTTATCATGTCTATGTTCTAATTTTTCTATTTCTCTTTCTGTTTGTATGTCAAATAATAAATTTATGTCTATATTGCAGTGTTCTGCTTCTAATAAAAGAGCCTTTTTGTTATATTCTTTTATTCTTTCTTTAACTTTTTTTAATTGTTTTTTATTAATAAGATCTATTTTATTTATAATAATTATATCTGCCACCCCTAATTGGGCGATTGCTGTTCTACCTATAGATGGGAATTTTATAATAGCATCTGCGTCAGCTATAGCTATTACTGAATCTATTTTAACTTGTGGCAAATTTTCTGTTATATCCAGGACTATTGCATCTGATTCAGCTACGCCCGTAGTTTCTACTATAATAATCTCTGGATTATAATTTTGTATAATCTCTCTAATAGCTTCCTCAAATTCTCCTGCTAAAGAACAGCATACACAACCACCCAATAACTCGGCAACATTAATATTTTTTCCCTTAATAATTTCAGTATCTATTCCCACATCTCCAAATTCATTCATTAAAATTGCAAATTTTCTATCTAAATTTTTTATTATTCTTCTAAGTAATGTGGTTTTACCTGCTCCTAGCATTCCTGAAATTATTGATATTGGTATTTTTTGCATAATGAAATCACTAGATAAATATTTAAATAAGTTCCTATATTATTGTAATTATATAGAACATAGGAGTTCTTTGATTAGAAAATATGAGATTTAAAATTTATTGGAGTTACTTTAATTAAGACACCTAGATAAACTAATGAAAAAGAAACTTGTTATATATTTAATTAAAAATAAGATTATTAATCTCAATGAATTTTTGAAAATAGGGAGGGCTATCCCTTTATATTAAGCAGCGGAAGAAGTTTTACTATCGGTTTACTAATCCCAGCTAAATCAGTTGCATTTATTACCATATCGATGTCTTTATAGCTTGGACCTGATTCTTCTGCTAATCCGCTCATTGAAACAGACTTAACTAGAATTCCCATTTTTTCCATTTCTTTTTGTACCCTCTCACCTCTAAACATTCTTTTTTTTTTTTTTTTTGACATTGTTCTTCCTGAGCCATGTGCGCTTGATCCGAATGTTTTTTTCATTGCCTCATCAGTTCCGACTAGAACATAAGAACCAGTCATCATAGAGCCTCCGATGATAACGACTTGACCAAAATCTCTGTGGGCTTTTGGAATTTCTTCTCTTCCTGGGCTAAAGCTCCTTGTGCTTCCTTTCCGATGTATAATTAACTCTTTTATTTTACCATCAACATTATGTTTTTCTAATTTGGCCGTATTATGTGCTACAGAATATACTAAATCCATACCTAAACTTTCAGCGTCTTGTTTGAATACTTGAGAAAAAACTTCTCTTACCCTATGTCCTATTACTTGTCTATTTGCAAAGGACATATTAATTCCGCATTTCATTGCAGCAAAATAATTTTGGCCTTCTGGGCTATGGAATGGAGCACAAGCCAATTCTCTATCTAAAATTTTTATTTTGTACTTAGATTCCATTACATTAAGAAATTCAATTAAATAATCAGTAGCTATTTGATGTCCTGCACCACGACTCCCACAATGCCACATAATTACAATTTGTCCAGGAAAAAATCCTAATTTTTTAGCTATTTCTTTATCTTTAATGTTTTCTTCTTTTACAACTTGAACTTCTAAATAATGATTTCCACTTCCTAATGTTCCAATTTGGTTTAGTCCTCTTTTTATTACCTTATCAGAAATCTTAGAAGAATCTGCACCTTCGATACACCCATCCTCTTCAGTAAATGTTAAGTCTTTATCCCAGCCATATCCATTATCAACACACCATTTACTCCCTTCCTCTACAACTTTTTTAAATTCACTATGAGAAAGTTTAACAAAACCAGATGAACCGACACCAGCAGGAACCCTATCGAATAATTTATTTAAGATTTCTTTTTTGTGTTGCTCTAAGTCTTTTTCTGTGAGATTTGTTTTTATTAAAGACATTCCGCAATTTATATCAAAACCTACACCGCCAGGTGAAATAACTCCGCCTTCTTCAGGATCAAAAGCAGCAACCCCACCAATTGGGAATCCATAACCCCAGTGTCCATCTGGCATACATAAGGCATATTTTTGGATTCCTGGAAGAGTTGCTACATTTGTAATCTGATCATAGACACCCATATCCATTTCTTTAATGAGTTTTTCAGTTGCTATAATCCTAGCTGGAACGTTCATTCCTTCTTTATAGCTAGTTGGAATTTCCCAAGTTACTTCATCTACACGTTTAATCTCTTTTGGTATATTTCCCACGATTTACATCCTAATAATCAATCATTATTTTATTCTTATAAGTTTTGCTATTATATTCAGTTTATCTAATCATCTAACAATATGGATATAATACACAAGCTATTTAGATTTTTATGATATATTTATAATTTACTAAGTCTTTATTAATTGATAGTTATTAAATGGATCAATTAATTTTTTAAATAAACTTTTAATTTTTCCATCAATTTTTTTACTGCTTTCGTGTTTTGCATTACATAAAGATGAATGGATGGAACTTCATTTTCAAATAGACCTTTAATCTGTTTATATGTCCACTCCACTCCTATATTCTCTATATCTTCATTTTTAACATTTTCTATTTTATCTGTTAATTCTGGCGGTATAGCAACGTGAAAATTTTCTGGTATTGAGGTTAGATTTTTCTTGGAATTTATAATTTTTAGTCCTGGTATAATGGGAACATCTATGCCTTCTTTTTTACATTTGTCAACATATTTATAATAAAATAAATTATCAAAAAACATTTGAGTCACAACGTAAGACGCTCCCTCATCTAATTTTCTTTTTAGATTTTTTATGTCCCACTCTAAATTTGGTGCTTGAAAATGTTTTTCAGGATAGCCAGCTACTCCTATACAGAAATTTGTTGGTTTTGCTTCCAGATCACGCAAATATTTCCCTTTGTTCATATCTGATATTTGCTTAACTAAATCTGAAGCAAAATTATTCACAGTTTTATCTCTCCCCAATTCCTTTTTATAACCATCATCGTCACCTTTAATTGCAAGAACATTTTTGATTCTGGAATATGATATATTAATCAAGAAATCTTCTGTTTCTTCACGTGTGAAACCAAAGCACAATACATGCGGAACAGCATCTATCTTATACGTTCTTTGAATTTCACTACATATGCTTTCTGTTCCTGGTCGTTTTCTAAATACCATCTTAACTATCCCCTCTTGAGATTCTTTATAATTAATCTGAGATGGATGAGAAGTCACATCTATATAAGGTGGATTATATGGAGCTAACTCAGAAACTATTTTCTCTAAATCCTCTATATTCTCTCCTCTTTTTGGGGGTATTATCTCAAAGGTAATAAATGGTTTTGGGTCGTTTTCTAAATGATCTATTACAGATCTGTCGTTTTGTACCTTACATGACATATCTTTTATGTTTTTATGTTGTTTATAAATTTTATAACTACTTTTATATAGAAATCTTTAAAAACATATTACTATTGGTTGAAAGTAATATGTATAAGAGAGGCCATTAGTGTGATAAGAATTATTAAAGATTTTGTTCAAAGAATTTTTGCTCAATTATTTTCTAACAAAAAAACCATTAAATTAGGTTTGTATGGTCCTACAAATAGTGGTAAATCAACCCTTGCAAATAGAATTACAAAAGACTGGTTGGGTGAAAATATGAGCGCAGTTTCTCATATACCCCATGAAACTAGAGAGATACATGTTAAAGAAAAAATTGTTATTAAAAATAAAAGCAAAGAATTAACTTTTAATTTAGTAGATACGCCAGGCATAGCTACTAAAATAGATTATGAAGATTTTATGAAATTTAAACTAAGTAAAAAGAAAAGTAAACAAAGAGCAAGGGAAGCTACAAGAGGCGTTGTAGAGGCAATTCAATGGCTGGATGATATGGATGTGGTTATGGTTGTTTTAGATTCTACTGAAAATCCTTATAGTCAAGTGAATATTACAATAATCGGCAATTTAGTAGCTAGAAAAATTCCACTAATTGTTGTTGGTAATAAGATGGATTTAAGGAAAGCAAATTTAAAGAAAATCGAAAGTGCATTTCCACAATATGATGTCGTAGGAATTAGTGCCTTAAAAGGAACAAATGTGGAGGAGTTATATGAGTCTTTATTTAGGCTTGTTAAATAAGGAGGTGAGTTATGGCGTTAACATTACAATTTGTGCCTTATAATGATATTGAATCATTAGACTCTGGAGAGAGGATAAATAAGATATTGGGTATTGTAAAAAATAAAAGCGTTGTATTAATGGAGGGAAGATTAAAACCAGAAGAAGAAACAAAATTAATTAAAAAAACAATGGAAGAAATAAATAAATCATTTAAGGGTATAGAGTTATGTACAATTTATCCTGAAGAGAAAAATCTAGATTTATTTAAAAAATTGAAGAAGAATTTTACAAGTATGATACTAGGGGATAGAGAGGGCTTAACTATAATAGGACCAGCTTCTGTAGTTAAGGAAATAAGAAGGGATCCGTATAGAATACAGCTATTTACATTTGATTTAAAGAAAAAGAGTTAAATTTCGATAATGCTACTTGATAAGGAATTAATAAGCTATGGTTTTTTTGACCTATAAATGATTCGATATGAATTGATCTCTCTAATGGGTAACCAAGTTTTTTATTTCCTAGTTCTGTTAATATATCATCAATTAAAATAAAATTTTCAGGATTTCCAAGTACAGTTAGATCTTTAAATCTATTATTTAATCTAGCTTTTTGGGTTTCTTCTGAATTTCTATATATTATCTTATTAAAATATTCTAATAAATTAAAATCTTTTAGAATAGGCAATGCCACTTTTTCATTAGCGAGGGTCCATAAGTAGGTTTGATAAAAGTCTTTTTTGGATTTTTTTAATACTTCTTTGGCTTCTGGATGCAGGATTGGTTCGGAAATAGAAACTATAAGTACTCCCTCAAGGTCAAAAACTATTGTTTTACTCATTATAGCTTGGAATTTAATTTGTATTAATAAAGTTTGCTAGTCACAATATTTATATATTTATAAATTAATGAATATTTAATGACTCATCAATGCGTAAGGTGTAATACATTCTATGCAGATGGAAGCAAAGAATTGCTAGAAGGATGTAGTCACTGTGGTGGCAAATTCTTTTTTTATGTTAAAGAAACATCTATTAAAAAGGTTGAGGAGTTTACTAATAGGTTAACAGATGAAGATAAAAAAAGAATGGAGATGGATGTTATGAACATAATAGGTAAGGAATTTGATGAAGATACCCCTGTAGTATTGGATTTAGAAACTATTAATGTTTTAGGACCTGGAAAATTTGAGATAGATTTAGTTGATATTTTTAAAGGGAAACCACTAGTTTATAAATTAGAAGATGGTAAATATATGATCGATGTTCCTAGTGTATTTCAAGCTAAGGAAATTGATTTAAAAAAGAAAGAGGAAGAGAGCAAACCAATAATTGATAAGGAAGAATGAATGAAGTGATTTTTGTTATTGTTGAATTGTTAGTTATAATATTATTGGGGGTAACTGCATATGTTGGTTTTGTTTATATAACCTCATTGAATTATGATGTTGCAGCTTATGATCGGACTATAGATATATTATTAATAGAAACTATAGAAGATGCTGAAAATAAATGTAATGAAATAGAATTTTATAAATCTGCATGTTATAATGCAATATTAGGTGTAAAAGCAATAAGAAAATCAGAAATTAATAAAGAATTTTGCGATAAAATAACTAATAATGATTATTATGGGTATAAATGGTTTTCTCAAAATAGGGAGTATATTAAAGAAACTAGAAGGGTAGAAGAAAGATGTTATGAATTACAAAAGGGACAGTTTACTTATTCTTAAAAAATTCCTTAATTTTTTCTTGTGGCAATTTTGTTATTATGAAGTTATAATCATTTGGAAAACATTTTTTATAATTTTCCCAAGCATAACGTACATCTAAATAAATAACGCAGCCCCTATCCTTTTCTGATCTTATACATCTACCAGCATTTTGAATTGTTTTTGTAATTGCAGGATAAATGTAACCATAATCCCACCCCTTAGCAAATTTTTGGTCATAATAATTAATTAATTCTTGTGTTTCTATATCTGGCTTAGCAAGTGGTAAACCAACAATTATTACTGTTTTTAATAAATCTCCTGGAAGGTCTATACCTTCGCCAAATGAACCAGAAGAAGCGCCTAATAGAACACTACCTTCATTTTTATTAGATTTAAATTCTTCAATAAGCAGTTGTTTTTCATGTTTTGTTAATTTTGGTTCTTCATTTATTATAGTTTTTTCACAATCGTGTTTAAAGAAATAAAGAACTTGATTTCTTACTTCATAAGACGGAAAAAATACCGCTGAATTTCCAGGCGTTATATTTGCAATATCTGCACAAATTCTTGATATTCTTTTATACATGGATTCATTTCTTTCTGTAAATTTGGTTGTAGTGGTTGGAACTATTAGATTTAGTCTGTTATTTATAGGAAATGGATTTGAGTATTCTACTGTTATGGTGTTACTTTTATTTAAACCTAGTAGATCTAAATACATAGAAACAGGCGATAAGGTTCCCGACATTAAAATTAAAGTGTGTACATTTAATTGTGACATTAATAAAGATGGATCTAGACATCTATAAGTTAGATTAAAATATGGTCTACCATTTTTTGAAAACCTTCTTTGTATTATTCTTATGAAAGAATGATCTGGTCCGTTCCATATTTCTAAAAAATTAGCTACAGTGCTTAAAGAGGATCTCTTTTGTTTTTCTCTTACAATATCAGCAGCTTCTCTCATTGGTTCTATTAATGATCGATCTGTAAGGAATTCTTCTTTTTTAACTAAGGCTTCATCTTTATCTAGAGGTATTTTTTTTGATAACACTGATAAATTATTTAGTATATTAAACAAGTCTTCTTCGAAATCAAAGTTAAATTCTTTATTTTCTTTTAATGATTTATTTACAGTTAATGAAGATAAAATTACTGTTAATAGTTCTCTGCATTTTTCTGGTAGATTATGTGCTTCATCAAAGTAAATGATCGATTTGGAAAGATCTTTTTGAATTCTGCTGAATAAGGAGTCTCTTATTGATGGAGATAATAAATGATAATAATCTGCTATGATTACGGTTGCCTTTTTTCCTAAAATACCCGCAATTTCATAGGGACATAAACCATGTTCTCTGCAAATATGATTAAGTTCTTCAACGTGCAATGGTTGTTCAGCTTGATTTAATGTAAGATCTCTCAATGGTTTATTTTTTAGGTTTAGAAAAAATTCACATAGATCTTTTCTTCTTAGTTCTCTACAATAATCATAAAACTCTCCTTGAGGCAATATTTCAACACCTGGTTGAAGACACATGTGTTTTTTGCCAATAAAATCTACAATATTAAAATCTAGTTTGAATTTTTCTTTTATTAGTTTGAGGGTTTCTACTGCGATATGATGTTGTGAATGTTTAGGTGTTAGAAAAAATAAAGTAAGGTCATTTTTTATAGCATAGGGCAATGCAGGACTTAGAAATGCTATCGTTTTACCCAAACCAGTAGGAGCATGGGCTATTAGATTTTGTTTATTTTCTATGCAGGATTGAATTTGTGTTATTAATGCTTTTTGAACTTGTCTTGGTTTTTCATAGGGAAAATAGATTTGTTCCATAAGACAAAGAATGTTTTTGAGATTATAAGGTTTTATGCAGAAAAAGGTTTATATATGAACTTTTAGTTTTTATTTATTAAAGGGGATGTAGCATAACCCGGTTAGTCTTAGACACGGTGAGTGTAATCGGCTCCAGCCTTTATTGATTCATACATAGAGAGAAACCGATTGATTCAGGTTCAAATCCTGGCATCCCCAATTTATTACTTAAAGTAACTACAATAATAAAAATTAATTCATAAAAAATGGAAAATGGGCTTAAATACTAATTAAAATAAAAATCTGATTAAATGTTATTTCTCATAGTGTTAACTTGTTTTGGCAAACAACTAGAAAATAATAAATTTTGTTACTGGTAGTGATAAAATGACTACTAAATTGCTACTATTATGAAATATATTTATTACCATAAGCTTTATATATTAGTGAATTACCACTTTGCAATAATAATCATGATGTTTGGGGGGATATTCAATGAACAAGTTGATAGCTATGTTGTTTGTTGCATTAATTAGCTTGAGTACTTTATCAAGTTTAGTTATTGCGCAAGAATCTGCTCCTGAAGACTTTCAAGATGTTTTGATTGAAGTTGACAGAGTAGAAGTTAAAGAGGGACAAATTATACAAGTTGAAAGAGGGGATGATGTAGAAATTAGAGTACAGTTTAAATCCAATATAGACAGTGAAAGAGCAAGGGTTAAGGCATGGATAGGCGGATTTGAATTTGGTGATGTAGAGGATAGAACAGAAATATTCGCTGTTGAACCGGGTTTAATTTATAATAAATTCTTGAATCTAGATATACCAGATGATATAGAATTAGATGAAGATGAGGAATTTGCCCTACATGTTGAAATCTTTGATAATGTAGGAAGCGCTGAACTTTCTAAAACATTTAAATTGGGTGTTAGAAAGGAAAGACATAAACTAAATATCTTGGATGTTATCTTCTTACCAAGTAACACTGTTGAAGCAGGAAGGGCTTTAAGGGCAGTTGTTAGAGTAGAAAATTTGGGTGAGAAAAAAGAAGACGATGTTCTAGTTAAACTAAGTGTACCTGAATTAGGGATAAGTACTAAGGGATTTATAGATGAACTAGTAGCAGAAGAAGATAGTAATGATGATGATGAAGAAACATCTGAATCTACTGAGGAGTTAGTGTTATTTATTCCTAAGAATGCTAAATCAGGTGAGTATACAGTAGAAGTTGAAGTTGAATTTAGCAGAGGACATGAAACTATAACAGATAAGAGGACTATATTAGTAGAGGGCCAAGAAGAGACTGCTATAGCTAAGGCGATTATTAGTGTTGACATGAGCTCACAGAGTGTTACCCAAGGTAGTGAAGTTCCTTATAAATTTATGATTGCTAATCTGGGTAATCAAAGGACATTGTATTCTGCAGAAGTCGAGGGCGTTGGAGCATGGGCAACTAGTAGAGTAAGTCCTGCTTTTGTATCTGTTGATCAAGGGGAGGCTGGAGAAATATTTGTATTTGTAAAGGCAAATGAAAATGCTCCTGCTGGACAGCAAAACTTTAAGGTTAACATTATGTCAGACGGTATAAAAGTTAAGGAAGTTAACTTGAATGCTAACATTGTAGAGAAGAAAATTGAAACTAGACCAACATTTGAGAATACACAGAAAGCATTAGAAATTGCTTTTGTAATTTTAGTGATAATTTTAGTAATATTAGGGTTAGTTATAGCCTTTAGAAGAGTAGGGAAATCAGAAAAAGGTGGAGAACCTGAAACTATAGAAGGACAGACTTATTATTAAGTCTATCTTTTTTTATTTTTTTATAAGTTTTTTATTATTACTTTTTCTCTATAGATATTTTTAAATATTGTAAATATTTTTTGTTATATATGGCTAATTTAAATGTTGATGTTGGACCAAGATCATCTGCTATTATGGAATCTATTGGTAAAGGATTGAAGACACTTGCTGAAAATGCGGAGGATGCTGAAGATTTGGAGTTTATATTGAATAGAGCAATTAGTGCTATATTTATTAGTTTACCAGATGGTAAAAGTAAATATGGAGATAAACATTGTTCAATAGGGCATGTGTGGTTAACTAGGTTTTATAGAAAAACACCTTCTGGTATAGCCATAATGTTTTCAAATTGCGGAAGATTAAACTTGGCACACGATCAATTTCCTATAGGAGAAATAAATCTTAGGGACAGACGTTATTCACTTAAAGGAGCAGCTGATGGTGATGATTCAGGATATCATGTTTTAATGGAGGATACTGGAATAGTTATGAAATCTTTAGGACTTTCGTTAAGGGAACCAGCTCCTGATTGTGTTATACCAATGCCGACTAGGAGAACTTATTAATAATATTTAAATAACTGTGTATTCTTAATATTAAATAAGATGGGATTAAAGAATCTTCTTATAGGTTTAATTGTTTTAACTATTGTGATCTCTCTTGTCGTAGTATTTAGTTTATTGGGGGCCGGGATTACAGGGAATGTTAGTAGACTTAGTTTTATATTGGATAATTTATCTATTGGTATTCTTGGATTAATTATTTTAATATTATTAGTATTATTAATAGAATTAATTAGGTTTAGAAGGAGGTTTATATAGTTACTATTAAGTGATAATTTATAATTTTAGACTTACAATTTTAGAAATACCATTTTGTTGCATAGAAACACCATAAATCTGATCAGCTTCTGTAATTATATGATCGTTATGTGAAATTACTATGTATTGCGAACTCTTGGCATGGTTTGATATTAATTGTGATAGTAACTGCGAATTTGTTTTGTCTAATGCAGCATCTACTTCATCAAGTAAATAAAAAGAAGATGGTTCATATTCTTGTATAGCAAAAATAAATGCTAAAGCTGTTAATGCTTTTTCTCCGCCAGATAAAGAATGTAGATCAAGAAATTTAGTGCCCCCAATCCTTACATTAATGTTTAGACCACCGTTTAAAGGATTTTCTTTGTCTTCTAGATCTAAATATGCATCTCCTTTAGCGGAGAGTTGTAAAAACATTCTTTTGAAGTTTTCAGCTATTTGTTTATATGTCTTCATAAATGATTTTTTTTTCTTATCTTCAATTTCAGCCATCATGTTTAAAACAGATCCCTTTTCTATGTTTAAGGCCTCTAATTTTTTAATTAACTCTTGATATTCTTTTTCTGCAGTTTCATAAACTTCTAAGGCTTTCATGTTTATATTTCCAAAATTTTTTATTAATTTTTCTGCTTCTATAATTTCTGCTTTGAGATCTTCTTTTAAAATATTTTTTCTTAGTTTAGTACCAATATAAGGCTCAAACTCAGCTTGTTGTGCTTCCAGTTCTGCAACTACTTTAGCTCTTTCTAAATAGATATCATTAACTCTTTTTTCAATTTCTTTTGCTTTGAAGTCTTCTTGTCCTATTCTAGATTCTAATTTACTTATATGATCTTGGATTTCATTTCTTTTTATGAATAATGATTTATAATTTTCTCTAAATAATTTTTCTTTCTTTTCTTTATCTATTAATAAATTTTTTTTATCCGAAACTTCCTCTCCTAAATTTTTTAATTCTTTTTTAAATTGTTCAACTTCTTTATCATGTAGTTTGATAATTTCATGTATTTTTTCAAATTCTGGTTTATGGATGGTAGAAATTTGATCTTGTATATTTTTCATTTCTGTAGTGTTTTGTATTATCTTGCCATGAATCTCAAGTTGTTTTTTCTCTAATTCATCCAAAACATTTTGTAGATTTTCTTCTGTTTTTGTAGGTTTTCTTGATACTTTTAGTTTTTCTAATTCTTTTTGTGTTTCATTAATTTGTTTTTCTGTTTTATTTAATTGATTTTGATATTCTTTAATTTCTTTAGTTAATCTTATTCTTTCTTCTTTTAATTCATCTATATTTTCAATTTGTAATTTTGCTAATTCTGCCTGTAAAATGGATTTATCATTTTTTAATCTCTCTATTTCATTATTTTTGGCTGTTCGTTCTTTTTGCAATGTTAATAATTTAGATTTAAGATTCTCAATTTCATTCTCAATTTCATTAGTCTTATTATCTACATTTTTATGTTCGAATAAGCCCAAGGTTTTTTTTCTATAGCCCCCTATCATTGCACCAGAGTGTTCCATTAGATCTCCGTCTAAAGTTACCATTCTGGCTCTTCCGATACCTATTTTCCTTGCAGTTATTATGTCATCAACAACTAAAGTTGAACCAAAAATATAAGAAAATGCTTTATTGTACTTTTTATCATAACTTATTAGATTAATAGCTAAATCTTTTACTCCAGAAAAATTTTTCAATTGTTGTAATTCTTTTGGGACATTTGTTTCTTTTAGTTTATTTAATGGTAGAAAGACGGCAGTTCCAGCTTTTTTTTCTTTTAATAGATTAATACATCTTTGTGCAGTTAAATCTGTATCAACAATAATGCTGTTTATTCTAGAACTTGCAACTACTTCCATTGCTTTGGCATATTTTTGATCTACTCTACCTAGAGTGGCTATTGTACCATAAACTCCTGGAAATTTGGAATTTAATATTGTATTTACTGCTAAATTTCCCTCTAGAGATTCATTGATTCTAACTTTAGTTGCTTGTAATTCTCCTAGTTCTAATTTCTTTATATTTAAACTGTCATGGGTTAATTCTATTTGTGATATTGTTACATTGTATTTATTTACTAGGTAATCTATTTCTTTTTCAATCTTTTTTAAATTTTGTAGTTTTTCTTTATTTTCATGAGATAATTGCTCTTCTATAGTTATATGTATTCTTTCTAAATCGGTGGAATTTTTTTCTATTAAATTAAGAATATGATTTTGTTCTTCTTTTAATTTGAATGATTTATTTTGCGTGTTTTCTATTTCTGATTCTAATTTTTCTATAGAAGAGAAGTCAGTTAAATTATGGTCTTGCTTAAAATTAGTTATTTGTTTCTTTATTTTAGATTCTTGCAGTTTTAATTCAGAATCTTGGTCTTCAAGTTTACTTTTCTGCTCATTTAGATATTGTATCTTTTTTTGTATTTCTTCTTTGTCTTTATTTAGTTGTTGAATTCTTTGTGTAATTTTTTCTATTTCTGATTTTACATTTTCTGCCCTTGTAGATTTTTTAATCAAGTCTTCTCTTAAATTTTCAAGATCTTTTTGTAATAATACTTGTTCGACTTCACCTTTATTTTCTATTTCTTTATTTATATATTCTAGTTCATTTTTCTTTTTTTCAATGACATCTTTTAATTCTTTTATTTTATTATTTACAATATTTAATGTTTCATGCTGTTTTGAAGTCTTTTTCTCGATTTCTTCTTTCTTTCCTTCTTTTTCTTTAATTTGTAAATTTATATAGGTAGCTTTATTTTCTTTTATTTTTTCTTCTACTTCTTTATATTTTAATGCTTGATCTCTTTCTTCTTTTAATTCTCTTAAATATGCTGATCTTTCTTTTAAAATGAGGTTAGATTCATTTAATTTTTCTTCTACTTTATTTAATTCTAATAATGCTTTTTGTTTTTTGTCTTCGTATAAAGAGATTCCTGAGATATCTTCTATTATTAATCTCCTGTCTTCAGGTTTCATCGTAACTAATGAGGTAATATCTCCCTGTAAAACTATGTTGTAACCGTTAGGATCTATCTTTGCTTTTGATAAAACATCTACTACTTGTTGTCTTGTGTATCCTTTATCATTTATTTTATATATAGAATTACCAGATTGTTTAACTAATCTAGTTATTTTTACAGTTTCTGTAGCTAATGGAAATTCTTTTTCTTTATTAGAAAAATAAATTGATACTTCTGCTTCCCTTGCTGGTGAACCTTTTTTGCCACCATTGTAAATAAGATTTGAGGATCTTTCTGCTCTCATGGATTTTGCAGATGATTTGCCTAGAACGAATGTTAAGGCATCCATTATGTTCGAATTATGAACAAAAATCCCATTTCCTATAAAATTATGATTCTCTGGTATTGTTAAATCATAAATATATCTTGTACCCCTTACTTTTTTAATAGATATAACCTCATCCCAAAAAATATCAGAATTCGCTAAATTATAAAGAATCATTAAATTGTATTTTATTTTTAATAATCTATCCTTAATTGTACTTTCTATAAATTCAAAAAAGTGTTCTAAGTTTCCTCTCCTTGCTATAAATTTGCTAGGTGCCCAATCCTGTCTTATTATTTGCAGATTAGGGCCAAGTTTTTCACTAGTATACCTATCTGATAAAGCGAGTTGATCCATTGCATTAATTAAATTAAATTGGTGTAATATGATATTTATTTCAATATCATACAAAATCTCTAATTTTTCCTTAAATAAGTCTATAATCTCTCTAATACTATCCCTAGTTGGGCAACATCTATTTTCACAATAAGCTGCTAATTTTGGATATTGTTTTCTTATATTTCTAATTTTTAATCCAAGTAGGTTTGCAGTTTCTTTTACTAAAAAATTTGCCTCTTGTGGTAATATATCTATACTCGGATTAACTTTCCTTACAGAAAATACTTGTTTTTCAATTATTTGTTTTTTGTTATTATAATAATTAACCACCCTAGGTAAAGCTATCTTTTGATGTAATTTTATGTATTTAATCAATGTACTATTAAGTTTTTTATTATTATATGTAATAAGCGGATGGCTTTGGGTTGCAATAATTTCTTTCCCTGTTTTTGTTATTATCCTGTATAAATGCTTGTCACCATTTCTTTTAATAAATTTAGAAATTTTCTTTTTCTCTAATTTCATTGATATTGGATTTAATGACAAGATCTCTATTGGTTCCTTAGATTCACAATAGACTCCATCATCAATTGTTTCAACCTTATTCTTTCCCAATTGGCTTTCTACTAACTTGCCTATTTTGATTTCGCTGCCGTTTGCCAGTTTTATCTTGGTGTTAGGATGTATAGTCTTTCCAGATCCATTTGGCCCTATTGCAATGTTAAAACCGTTACATATGGGGATTTCTGTTGGTTTTGCGAATGACTTAAATCCTCTTAAATATATTTTTTCAATTACCGTCATTAATCTTTAAAACCTCATCTTTATTTATTTTGTTTGTTTTTATGATTTTAAAAGGTTTTGATATGATCTTAAGGATAGCTTTTAGTAATTAACTTTATAAGAATGGTTTTTATTATGTTTTCTTATAATATTGTAATTAAATATGTTATCGAAAAAAGAACAAAGAAAAATAGCAAGCGAGAGAATAACTATATTATTTCAAGAAGCTAAAAAAAAATTCAAGAAAAATCCGAGTTTATCAGATAGATATGTAGTATTAGCAAGAAAATTATCAATGAAATATAAGGTTCCCTTTAAGAAAGAATATAAAAAATTATTTTGTAAAAAATGTTATAAATTTTTACAGCCTGGGAAAACATTAAGAACTAGGGTTAAACACAAAGTCTTAATTTTTCATTGTAATAACTGCGGGTTTATTAAAAGATACCCATTTAAATGATTTCAAAAATGACTAAAACGTTTTATTAGAATTATTATTAAAATAGCCCCAAACCGCTTTTTAAATATCTCACTTTAATTCTACCAGTTTATTTAGTAAAATTTTACTCCATTCTTCTTTAAACCATATTTTTTCTTTTTTTAGTAAATTACCGTAGCCTCTAATTTTAAGTTCTTTATTTACAATACCTCCTTTATGGGGATGCTTAAATAACTTTGGATAAGGACTATGAAATCCGTGTACATAATGAACTAATTCATGTGCTATTGTTAATTCTATTATATACTCGGGTATTTTTTCATTTTTGAAGAATGAATTAATCCCAATTTCTGTATCTTTATTTTTTAATCTCTTTATATGCCCAAATTTATTTTTCCATTTTCCTTTCCATCTAATAAGGACATTATTCCTTTTTTTAACATCAGAGAATTTTTCTTCCCATATTTTATGAAACAATGTTGCTAACCAATCTTCATCTCTCATATAAATCACTTATTTTTTCTTAGGAATTTTAATTAATAATTTGCTGTTATAGAATCTAATTTTACATTTTTTAACATCTAAACCAGGGGATAATAAAATCTTTCTGAAATATGTATTATCTTCTTTTTTTTCTGTTTTTATAATTATTGATTTAGGGTCTATGTGGAGCTTCACATCTTTTTTATTTATTCCAGGTAATTTTATTTCCACAACTACTAATTTTGAAGAATGAGAAATATGAGAATGGGGTTTTCTGTAAGATTTAAATGCCCTACTTAGGTTTTCATTAATACTTTTGTGAATCTTTAATATTTCATCAATAGGGTCCCATTGTTTTGCCAAAAGATCACCTCTATAAAAATTAGGAAAATTATGATTTATTAATATTTCTTTAGATTAAAGTTTAATATATTCCAATAAATAGCATATCAAAGTATAATAATATTCAAGTATTCTTTATATACCTCGCAGTCCACTTTAAATGAATGGCTTTTCTTTTTAATTTCAATTGATTTTTTCTACATTTACTAGAACAAAAATTTGCAATCTTCCCACTTTTAAAAACATAAATCATTCCAGTTCCCTTTGGTATATCATTACCACAAAAAGTACATTTAACCATTTATCTTCTTCCTTGGGTTAATTTTCTTGCTTCTATTTCAGTTTCTCTCAGCATTAAATAATCTCCAATTCTTACAGGGCCTTTAACATTTCTTCTTAATATTTTACTTTTATCCCTGCCTTCAAGTACTCTTGCTCTAACTTGTGTTACTTCTCCTCTGTTACCTGTTCTTCCCATAATATCCTCTACTCTTGCAGGTGTTGCTTGAGTAAAAATTGTTTTAATAGAAACTCCTTCTTTTTTTTCAACTTTTAATTTTTGAGGCATTTTATTTTATGGATTTTATTATATCTTTAGCATCCCCTTCTTGTATTATAGCTACTGCGCTTGTAGGAACTTGTAGGCCTGCAGCAGCACCCAAGTCTTCTTTACTAGGGACTATTACATATTTTGTTTCTTTTTCTTCGCATAATAGAGGAATATGCATTATTATTTCCTGAGGATTAGTATCTTTAGCAATTATGACTAACTTGGCTTGTCCTCTTTCTATTATTTTAGTTACTTCATTTATTCCTTTCTTTATTTTGCCAGTTTTTTTAGCGATCTCAATGGCTTCGTAAGCTTTTTCTATTGATTCTTTTGAAGATTCTTTGTTTAATGACATCTTAAACCCTCCTGAGGTTTTCATCGATATGTTAAAAACCCACAATTAACTTTTTAAAGGTTTCTGCTAAATTTTTATAATGTAGAGCCCGGAAATTATTTCGCATTAGTTTTATAAGTGAATTCTCCTTCCTTTGTATGACAAAACTCAACAAGAGGAGAATCAAATAGCTTACCAGGCAAGTCATAAAATATGGAAAAAATCCATCAGATGTGGCTTCTGTCTATGATCTCAGCACAAGGAGAGTCCAACAGATGGTGAAACATTTCAGGGAAAAAGGCACTATGTTGGAATTAAAGCGAGGGAGAAGACCAAAAACCTTTATCTCTGAGGAACAGAAGGAAAATACAGACCACGCATTTCAGGAAACGTTTCTGAGTCCACGATTACTCTACTTTGAACTCAAGAGAAGAGGGACTCTAGTTGCAAAGAATAAGCTCTATGAATACTTGAAAGAGAAAGGCAAAGTGATTCCCAATATGAAGAAACAGAAGAAACGGAAGAGGTGTAGATACGAAAGAAAACATTCAGGAAGTCTATTACACACAGATTGGCATAGGACGAGTATCAAACACCCATACTGTATCCTCTATGAAGATGATGCATCTAGAAAGATTCTTGCAGGACAGGAATCTAATAGGATGAGTGCAAAAAGAGCAGTTGAAATAGCTACTGCAGCAGTAAATGAAGCATCACATATGAATGTTCTTATTCATGCAATTAATGCAGATCATGATACAACCTTTACGGCTATTACATATCAAAGATTTACCAAGAAGCAAGGAATAAAGATTATTTTCTCACGAGTAAAGAACCCTCAAACGAATGGAAAACTTGAACGATTATGGTACGAATATGATAAACACAGATGGAGATTTTCTACATTAAATGAATGGATTAATTGGTACAATAATAGACTTCGCGGAGCCTTAAAACTAGAGTGGGCAGAAACACCAAATGAAACTTTTCAAAGGAAGATGAGACCGGAAAGTTTACTAGGATTGATGTTCAAATGAATCAGATGAAAATGCGAAATAATAATAGGACTCTACAATCCATGCCCACTATTATAAGCATAAGGCATTTTTCCATGCAAATTGCCTAAAACTAAAAACTTTACCATTATCTATGAGCAAAATAAAATATCATTTTATTTTTTAATTTTTTATCATACCTAGCGAAACCTATTCTTTCAAACTGTATTACTGAATTTACTTTTAATTTTCTTAAACTATTCTCACCCAAACCCTTCTTTACCGAATTATCTGGCATTATAATTTCAGCATTAACTAAATTCTTAGAAACAGGTAACCAATGAACCGCTTGTACTTTTAATCCGGGGTCGTATTCATCTTTAATAACTTCATTGTTCTTTAAATAAAATAAATGCATGAATCTGTAAGTTTTATCTAATAATAATTTGTCCTGTACATAAAATTCATTGCTAATTTTAAATTTTCTATATCCTCTGTTAGGAAAATCTGGGTGTAATGGTACCATTACATTTTTTTCTTTATATTTTACTTTTATTTTCTTTGGATTCTCAACAAAAAAATATCTGTTGGTTATTTTGTCAATAACATTTCTATTATAAGATTCCAAACTTGAAATATTTACATTTACATCATTTTTTCCAATTCCAATATCCTTGATGAAATCTACAATAGCTTTACTTTGAAATCCTCTTTTTCTTAATGCTGTCAAAGTTCCCAGTCTAGGATCATCCCATCCTGTTAATTTGCCTTCTTCTATTAATTCCTTTGCCTCAGTAGTACTTTTTATTCCAGAAACAAATAATTTTCCATTATATTTTGTTAAAGGATATTTCCATCCAAAATAATCATAGATATATTTCTGTCTGACATCAGATACTTCTAAATCAGAACCTCTTAATATATGAGTAACTTTAAAATCATGGTCGTCTATAGCGCTAGAAAAATTCAATAATGGCCATACAGTAGCTTTACTTAGCGGATGTTTATGCTTTCTTATTATTCTAAATGCAACCCAGTCTCTAACAGCAGGATTAGGATGTTCTATATCAGTTTTTATTCTTAAAATTGCTTTGCCGTCTTTGTATTTAGTAAACATTCTTTTCCATTTTTTCATTACTTCAGCAGGATTTTCATTTCTTTCATCTGGAATAATCCCATCTTGTAACATTTGCCTCATTTTTTCAGCAGACAAAGTATCAACATATGCAAAGCCATTTTTTATTAATGCTTCAGCATACTTATAATAAATTTTCAACCTTTTACTTTGTATAACTGTTTTATGTGGTTTAATTCCTAACCATTTCAGATCTTCCATAAACCATTTGTATGCTTCTTTTAATGGGGCTTTAATTCTTGGATCTGTATCATCAAATCTCTGAAATAGTTTGCCTTTATATTTTTGAACAAAAAACCAATTCCACAAAGCAACCCTAGCATGTCCAAAAGTCATAGCTCCATTAGGATTAGGTGCAAATCTCATGACAACTTTTCCTGTAACATTCTCTAATTCTGGACCACGAGATATAGTTCTTTTCTTTTTGATTTCTCCTAATTTTTCTAATATTTTCTTTTGTTCTTCTAAGCTTAGTCTATTAACTTCAGGAACAATTTTGTTTACTAAGGCTATTACCTTTTTCTTATCAATATTTTTTTCAATTGCAAATACTAAACCTAAGACAGAATTAACTGTTGCTTTTCCGTTATATTTGATAGCATTTTGCAAAGCACATCTCCAGGTTAAATCTTCCATCTACAGAAAATTAAATTTATAATATAAAAATCTATCTTAATTTATTAATTACAATTTGGACTATATCATTTGGCCATCCGCTATCTAAGGCCATGCTTTCTATTTCATCTAGGTTATAGCCTATTTTTAGAAAGTCTTGCATGGTATAAATGAGGAAATATAGTTTTATCTCTCTTTCCTGCAATTTCTTCTTTTTTCCATACTCAAGGATTTCTTCAAAAGATTTATTTTGTTTTAGCATAGCTGCCACCTGTTTGCCTGCACTGCCTCTTCCTGTAATTAGCAATATTATTATAAATACAACCAATAAAGCACTTATTGCAATTAGGGATATTAAGAAATAATTTCCTAGAGCCATATAATACATTTTTAATTTAATCTTTATATAATTTAGTAACTACTCTAGAGAAATTCTTTTTTTAATGTTTTCTACAAATTTCTCAAAATCATTTACATTTATATTTGCACCCACTGCATATTTATGACCACCGCCATAGCCAGTAACATTTTCAAGGGCTTTTTCAACTATTTTATTAATTTCAATAGTGTCGCTTCTTATGCTTATTCTAACTTCATTTCCTTTTTTTCTTCCGACAAGAATTATTTTACCTGGATTTTTATATAATAATTCATTACTAAGATCGGAGGTTAAGCTTAGATCTTCGCTATTGTACAAAAATACAAATAAGTTGTTTTGGATTTTTGTTTTTAATGCTTTTAATAATATTTGATTATACTGTTTGCCTATTTTTTCACTTTCTTTATATAGGTATTTTCCTTCTTTTGTTTTTTGTTCAAGGATATCATAGGGTTCTTCTACATTTAAAAAAGCTTTAATCCTTCTATTAACTTCACTTGTTCTTCCTTTCAGGCAAAATGATAAAATTTTACATAATTTACCTAGTTTACTATCGTAAAGAAGGGCTGGGGGGTTAGTTTGATTATTAGTTAGATCGTTATATTTTAATTTAAATTCTTGAAAATAATCTGGGATAGTCCAGTCACTGACTGCTCCAATTATAGCTATCCATAATTTTCCTTTAACAGCTTTATATGCCCAATATGTTGTGGAACTTACCTCGTCTTTGTTATATTTTTTTGGATTAAAATATTCTACGTTATTTAATTTTATTAAAGGATGATGATCTAACCATATTACAGGGATATTTGCTTTATCAACAAATTCTTGTGTTATTAATGGTTTATCTAGAACAAAAATAAAATCTGGTTTGTGTTCCTCTACTTTGTTTAACATATTAACATCTAATGCAGGATGTATTTTTATAGGGATACCAATGCCCTTTCCTGTGAATTGTTTAAATAAAATATAACTACATAAACCATCATTGTCATCATCGAACAAAAACAAGGGTTTTTCTGATTTTTCTAGATATAATTTTAATGTGTCTAATTCTTCTTGTGGTATCATACATAAAACAAATTTTTATACATTTTTAAGTTTATCCAAAGCATTTCTTGTATTGTAAACATAATTAAATATATTATTTGCTATAACATAAATCAATTGTAAATATTGTTAAGATCAAAATAACAATGGTGGAGTATTATTATATACTTATTTATCTTCATTTCTTAATGCTTTTAAATGATTGTCTTATCTGTCTACGATTCCAACCAGCTGTTGCTAAGGCTTTCTTTATTTTTCTTGGTGAATCTCCACTAGCCAATCCAGATTGAATAAATCCTATTATATGCTCAACACCTTGAGGAACATGATGTTGTTCAATGGTTTTTAAGACATGCTCTGTTTTAGGTTTAACTTCTTTTATTTTTGGTTCGAAACTGCTTAATTTTCTATCTTTAGATTTTCTTTTATTCTTTGCTCTTATTATCATGATTAATACAAATAAAATAATAACAACACCAATAGCTCCCATGCCAATTTTACTAGTTGTATTTAGATTTTTAATACCGAGTCCAGTTATTTTGTTTTCTTGTTGTTTTATAATGCATTTGTCATTTATGCATTCTTCATTATCTTTACAAATTACATCTTCTGGGCAAGAAGAACAAGTTTCATTTTCATCTATAATTAAATTACCACAGGGTGTTTGTGCTAAATCTAATGTTTCGTTAATCTTTTCTATAGTGTCTACTTCCCACTCGTAATTGTCATCTTTTCCATTTTTTGATACTAATACTGAAATCTTATACTTCTTAGCTTCTTCTGGCATAAATGTGAAATTTGTATCCCCTTCTTTAACTTGGTTGCCATCAACAAACCACAATATTTCATAATCTTGTTCATTAACTATAACAGAGAATTGTAAACTAGAACCAGTTTCAATTTTTGGATCAGAACTTCCTGGGACGTGGCTTATTATTTTGATAACACCCAATTCTTCTTTTAGGTTTTCTTCATCTTGATTTTGATCATCAGTTTCTTGGGTTGTATCTTGGTTTTGGCTTGTTATCGTTATTTTAACGTCTTGATCGTCAAATAATCCTTTTGGATCTGTAACAACAAATGCAATTGTGTCTGTTCCTTTACCTAAGGGTTCAAATTTTACTTTATGGTTTATTTGATTTATTGTAATTTTTACTACATCAGTACCAATATTTTCAATAGTCCAGTTTAATTCTGCTTTGCTATTGTCATCTTCAGCATAATCATCTAGATCAATTTCCCAGTAAGAGACACCATCTTCTTTTGTTTGATCTGGGATTTGAGGATTGATTTTGGGGGGTATGTTTGTTGTGGTTGTAGTATTGGTTGTATTTTGAGGAGGCGGACCTGTACTTATTATATTAACAGTTAATGGGCCACATTGTACATCACTACCTTTACCATCATTTGCTCTAATATATATATTGTCCTTTGCTATTCTTTCTTGCTGTGGAGAGAGATCGATAAATCCGTTATCTTTTAGGGTAATATCAACATTATTGTTACCAGAAAAGGAGAAATTTAGTTGGTCTTTGTTCGGATCGATGATGTAATTATTTAAATTTAGTACATTACTTTGAGGGGTGTTTTTTTGTAATGTTATTTGTGGAAATGTACTATTACAAATTGGCGGGTCATTTAGGATTTGTATTTCCAAGGTTTTATTCCTGGGTGACCATAACACTCCTTCAGACTCGCTAACTGCTCTGCAATTCCATTCGAATTTGCCACTATTAAATTTGGTGCTTGATTTAAATAAAGAAAATTGATAGATTTCATTTTTAATTAGAGAGCCATCTTTTTGTGTAAGTTTCCTCCATTCTCCATCTATATTGGAGTGTAATTGTAGTTGTATCATATTAGGGATATCAGAGGAGCATTTAAAGTTAATAAAATCTGGGTTTGTAAATATTGCATTATTCTCTGGGTTTACTAAGGTTACGTTGTAGGCAAGGGTGTATGAACTTAGAAGGATTATAGTGAGTATAAAAATTAATGAATCTCTCATGCTAAAATCGACTTAATAGCAATTTATATAAATTATGTAATTTTCCAATATATTTATTAAAGGATAGGATATACAAATTAGGATGATACAACTTGAATTATGGCAAAAAATTGCATTGTATATAGCATTGCTGACATCACTTTATATTTATGTTAAAACTTCTCGCTTAACAATTAATGGAGTACCATTTTTGAGATTAAAATATAGAATAATATTAGCAATATTTTTCCCTTTGGTATTTTTGGGCGCCTTATTAATAGGTTCTGCGATATTGGCTTTAGCTTTAGTAACAATATCCTTATTAGCACTATATTCGCTTGTTACAAAGAAAAAAATCAGTGTTAAAATAACAAGAACAATACCTAAAAAACCTTTAGACTAATTCCATATCAATATATTTACAGTCATCACTATACTCTGGGGGGTAAAAACCGGCAAAGGCTTGGAATGAATGAACATTTCCATGACAATCAAGAATATAATAACCATTATAATTAGGAATTACTTCTAAATCAAAAGCTTCTCCAGTTTCAATAAAACCAAAATTTTTAGCATTGCCAAAGTTATGAACATTACCTAAATAGTCTAAAATATAATAACCTCCAGGAACTAAGTCTATATTTACAGATTTAGCCTTAAATAGTTCTTCTCCGTAGGAAATAGCATTGCCATAAGCTTCAACTTCTCCGGTTTCTTTTAATAAATAATAGCCATTATCTGTTAATTTCATATCAGTATATTTGCCATTTACAGTTTCACCATATGTATTAACAAAACCATAATCATGAACTCTTCCTTCTGAGTCCAAAATGTAGTAACCATTAGCTGCTATTTCTAAATCTACTGCATTTTCTTCTAAATTCGCTTCTCCAAAGAATTCTGCTTCACCAAATGTAAATACTTTGCCATATTTATCTAAAATATAATACCCATTTTTTACAACTTCCAAATCTACTCCAATATCTTCATTGAAACCAAGATCTCCTAAATGTTTTGCACTGCCAGTAACATAAACTTCACCATATTTATCTAATGTATAATAACCAGTATGGCCTCTATTAACTAGGTTACCAAGAAATACGTTTCTTGAATCGATTAAGGTAAATATGCTTATAACAAGTGCTATAGTGATCATTATGAAATATTTGTTTTTCATATTTACCTCTTTTTAATTTAAACTTTTAAATAAATATAAATCTTTTTTAATAGTTACTTGCCTTTTCTGTTGTGTGCCCTAAGACTTGGACGTATTTTTTCTCTCCCGTGGCCCTTTCCTCTAAGTCCACGACTCTTTCTTCCTGCGCTTGTTTTTCCATGGTAAACTCTAGTTCTATGTTCTGGATATGATAACCATTCATATCCTTTATAATTTTTAACTATTTCTGGATCAACTAGTATTACTTCAAAATAATATCTTTGACCATCTTTAGCTAAATAATATGAGTTTAATACAGTCATGTTAACGAAGTTTTTATTTGTTCTTTGTTCTGCAATGACTTGGTAACTCTTGCTTAGAACAAGGCGCCTTCGCATTTTCTTGCTTTTTCTGCCTCCCTTAAATAAAGGTTTTTTCTTTCCACCTCTTTTTATATGAACTCTTACAACTATAAACCCCTTTTTTGCTTTGTAGCCCAAGGATCTTGCCCTGTCTAGTCTTGTTGGCCTATCAATCCTTAAAATAACTGGTTCCCTACGCCATTGTATCATATAATTTCTTAGAATAGGCTCAATTTCTGGACTTTGCCATAATTCTCTTAGTCTTTTGTATAATGCCATATTAAGCTTCCAATTTTTTATTCAGGCAAGCAAATACCTACATCTATATATAATATTTTGGAATAGCATTTAAAAAGTTTTCTTATAAAAATTTCTGTAATATACTCATACCAGCAAGTAAAATAAAACTAAGTTTTAAACTGCCTATTAAATCTAAACCTGAAAAGAGAATTAATATTATCAAAAATATCCTTCCTAAAGCTAAAATAAATTCTCTGAAAACAAAATATTCTTCAATTCTTTTACTGTTGTTTGCTCTATCAAATGTAACTGCATTTAATGCGACTTCTGTTACACCATAGGTAATGGCACTTAATATTGCTGTTATGTAGACATGAGAAAAAGTCTTTACAAAAATTTTTATGAATGAAACAAAGCCATGAATTGCACTCGAAATATTTGTAAATATTTTTTTATCAAATTGATCAATTTTATTTCCAATTACCCATATTATAATACATGAAAATACAGAAGCTAATGAAAAGATAAATCCTAATGAGAAATATTCTTCAACAATATAAAATACAAATAATGGCCAAAAAATTCCAGTGATTAAATGCCTCGCTCCTTGAATTAAGAATTGTGGTGCCAAATCAAAATATTTTAGATTAAAACATTTTTTCAATGAAAATTCATTTTTATAATGTATATCTTTTAAATGAATTAATGGAAATATACTAAGGATAAGCAAAAATATTACTATAATAAATACGATATAAAAATCCATATAACTTAATAGTGCGCCGCCCACAAATGGACCAAATACACCAATTCCACTAGCAATTACATACCACAAATTTACTTCTCTACCTCGATGTTTTCTATCGCTAAATCTTGAAAAATTAATATTGTATGCAAACCAAAATATGCCTTCAGCTATGCCATATGATGCACCTATAACTATTAATGGAATTTTATAAACTTCTAATCCATAAAGTAGAAGGTAGTATGCTAAATGGAAAGGGATACTAAGCATTATTGTTTTTCTTATGCCAATTTTATTTGTTAAGTAAGCACCTAATGGATAACCTACTGCTAAAAATAAAAATAAAAAGAAGAGGTAAATTAATACATCTTTAAATGAAAAACCAATTTCTTTTATTAAATAGATAGGGATAAATAATGCTATTAATGAAAGTGCGAATGTTTTAAGAAATAAATTTGCGTAAATTTCTTCTAAATCCCTTTTTAAAGTGAAGTGAAGTAATCTAAATTTGTTATAAGGCATAAAATTACTACTACTATTCATTATTTAAATTATTCTACTGAATAAAAAAATTTTTAAAGGCATTAAATTAATAAAAACTAATGAAAGGTATTATTCAAGTTTTAATTGGGCTTATTTTAGTAATAGCTTTAGTTTGGTTAACTTTTTTTAGCATATGGCAAAGTTTTAGTCAATTTTTGTGGAAGAGTATTTATACTGTGTTTATTGGCGGATTATCTTGGTTAATCTTGTTAATAGCTGTTGCTTTGATAATAATAGGATTTTCAGAATTAAATGAAAAATAATCCAAAATTGTTACAATATGCTTATACAATATTAAAGCCCATAATTTTTAGATTAGATGCAGAATGGATGCATGAACAGGCATTAGAGCAAATTAAAAACATTAAATATTATGCTTCTAATAAATATGAATTATTGAAAGTAGAATTATTCGGATATAAGTTCAACTCTCCTTTATTATTGGCGGCTGGTTTTGATAAGAATGGAATACTTGTGGATCATGTTCAATCACTTGGGTTTGGGGGGGAAGTAGTTGGCTCTGTTACTGCAAAGCGATGGATAGGAAATGATAAACCTAGATTATTTAGATTGTCTAAAGTTAAGGGTCTTTTGAATAGGATGGGTTTGAATAATGATGGAGCAGAGATTATTGGAAGTAGGTTAGAAGGAAAGAATAATTATGCTTTGAGCATAGAACAAACGCCTTTTCAGGATATGGAAGTAGATGATGCTATTGATGACATACTTTATTCTTATAGATTATTAAAGAATTTAGGAATTTATACAGAAATTAACTTGAGTTGCCCAAATACAAAAGATGGAAAAACTTTTGAAGATCCCGAACATCTTGAATTGTTGCTGAATGCGATATTGGCAGAAGGAAAAGGTAGGCCCCTATTAATTAAAATTTCTCCTAATTTAGAAAATGAAGTATTAAAAGGGATTGTTAGTGTTGCAGATAATAAAGTAGATGGATATGTTGCAACAAATACAAAACTTTGTACAGATAATATATTAGGAAAGGGTGGTTTAAGTGGCAAACCGTTACAAAAAGACTCTTTAAATACTATAATAAGATTGAGACAACTAACAAATAAAACCATTATAGGCGTAGGCGGTATTTTTTCAGGGCCAGATGCTTTTGAAATGCTATTTGCGGGTGCTAATTTACTTCAAGCTTATACTGGTTTTGTGTATAGAGGACCAACTTTCGCGATGAAAGTTGCCCATGAGTTAGATGATATTATGAGGAAGACTGGAATTTGTCATATAAGTGATATAAAACTAAAAATCAAATAATTTTTTCCGATTTAAACTTTCTAGAATTTTACTTTTTTTAATGTATCATCTAAATTACAATGCTAAGTGGTAACCATGTATATAGTATATAATAATGTAAAATGATGGAAATTGTCATATCGCTAGTAGTTGGAAAATAAATTAGTTATATTAAAAATCATTAATTTTTCTTTGTTTAATTAAGTCTAATAATTTACTTTTGGATAAAGTTTCTGTAACATCGAATCTAAACCTTTCAAATATTTTTTTCTTAAAAAATTCAATAGCTTTAGATTTTTCATTGAACATTTCTGGTTGGTTCATTAATGTTTTTCTAACACTTTCGAGAACAACCCATACGCCAAGGCCGGCCCAGTATTCTTCACTTTCTATTCTCAGAACTAAAATAGAAGCTTGTTTTTTAATTCTATCCAAGTATTCAATTAGCCCCAATCTGGTTGCATAAAAGCCGCCGGCAGTCTGTTCTACATATTTTGTTCTTCCTTTAAATGGTTCGAAATCAGTACTTATATTTATGAATATTGTTGGATTCCAAAAGCTTCCTGGCATATAAGTTTCAAATAATTCATAATTATAAATTGCTGGTAGAAATAATATAAAATAATAATTTCCTAAATAAGATCCAGAAAAAAATCTATACTCATTTAAAATAGGGCATGTTTTAATTTTAGAGAGTTTATCATTAGCTAACATTGAATGCGTTGATGTTATGCTCCATTTAGTTGGAACAAATACCCTTCTCTTTTCTTGTCCCATTATACCAATGCTTAATAGTTGACTTAATTTTTGTTCATCATATCCATGTTTATTTAGATATTTTATAGCATCGAGTGCCTTCATATCTGTATCTGAATAAATTTTTTCAATATGTTGTGGAACTTTTGTGTTGCCTATTTTTAGTTTTTCTAAATTACCTCTTGCTCCTATAGGCAAACTTGTCTCATCAAAATATAATTTAATCTTAATTTTTTTCTTTAACTTTACTTCTGTATCAACAGGGTTTTTGCTCATTCCTATTTCTCTTGCTAATTCTATAAGCTTATTTCCACTATGTCTTGCAGCAGTTACTTCTGTTCTAAATCTCGAATTAATTAGACTACTTCTAAATTCTAATATTTTGTAGATGTTAAAATTATTATCAGACCAATATCTTTGAGCATCATACAACCATACATCTTCCCTTTTTTCAGGAGGACTTAAAATGCCAATATTAACTTTAGGCCATAATTTGCTTCCAACCAATGTGGAAGGCGCAGTATTAGAAAAAAATTCATCTTTGTAAATATCTTTGATTTTAAAGTTAACAATTTTTCTAGCAAAAACATGATTTTGCATTAAATGTTTTTTTAGATTAGAATTGTAGATTATATTTAGAACTTTTACCATAGTAGTAATAAGACTTTAAGATATATAAATCTCTCTCTAAATATTTAAATTATACCAAAAAAACCATATTTTGTGGATAGTTTAATTACTAAATTAATTAATGAAGGAGTTATATTAAATGACATGTTGTTTACCTTAAGATCTGGACAAGAATCTCGTTGCTATTATGATATCAAGAAAGCTTACGGAAATCCCGAGATTAGATGTGAACTGGCGAGTAGAATCTATTTTATGATAAATAAAAAACCAGATTTTGTTGCTGCATCTGATATTGGGGGTGTGCCCCTAGCAACTACCATTTCAGATAATTTCAATTTAAAATTGACAATTGTGAGAAATATTCCAAAGGATCATGGAACAAAAAGATTAGTAGAAGGATATATCCCAAGTTGCTTAGAAGAGGGAATAATAGTGGATGATGTATTTACAACAGGTTCTACTTTAAGACAAAGTATAAATATAATTATATCACAAACGAAAGCAAAAATTAGTGGTTGTTATGTTGTATTAAAAAGGACTAAGGATGATTTTGAATATCCATTATTTTACTTATTTGAGCTTGAGGATTTTAATATTAGAAAATAATTTAAATGGAATCAATAAAGTAAATTTATGGCATTTTTTACATTTTCAGAGATATTTAATCTTATAGTTTTAATGTTTACTATGGGATATATTTTTTTAGGTTATGTTAGGGATCCCAATAGCAAATATTTAGATAAACTTAGTAGGAAGGATTTCTTATTTTCTTTACTAGTTTCTGCTCCAGGAGTTATATTGCATGAGCTTGCACATAAATTTGTAGCAATTGCTTTTGGATTAACTGCCAGTTTTTTTGTATTCTGGTGGGGTTTAGGCATTGCAATATTTCTTAAGTTAATACATTCCCCATTTATAATTATTGCACCTGGTTATGTTGGTATTAGTGGAACGGCAACAGAGTTACAATCAATATTAACATCATTTGCAGGACCACTAGTGAACATAATACTTTTCTTTGTAGCTACTTTGATACTTAATAATGCAAAAAGATTAACAAGAAGACAGGCAGTAACTTTATATCTAACAAAAAAGATTAATTTATTTTTGTTTATATTCAATATGTTACCAATACCACCATTAGATGGGTCAAAGGTTTTATTTGGGATTTTTAGAATTATTTTTTCTTCTTTTTAGTATTCTTCTTTTTACTTAATTTTTTCTTCATTTTCTTAGTTCTCTTCTTTGACTTTTTCTTTACTTTTGTCAATTTTTTTTCGACAATATGCTTGATATCTAAGCTTTTGAGTAATTGAACTTCTTGTGATAATTTTTCTATTTGTTTTTTTAAGGAGTTTATTACTTTAGTATTATCCTCTCTTTGTAGTTGTAAGTCACATTCGGGACATCTGAAATTATACTCCATTGCGTTTTCTAAGCTAATTCTAATGTGCTTATCTGGGCAAATAAAAAATTCAACTTGTTCTTCTTTGACTATTCTTTCTTTCATTAGATTTATTTTATTTTTTTTTATTCTTACAGCCAAATCTCTTAATTTTATTAGATCTAATGTCCAATAATAAACATACCATCCTTTCTTCTTATCTTTTTTTCTTGCAGAATCAACTAAGCTATAAGCATCTAGTCTATAAAGCATATTTCTTACTTTATTGACACTAACTTTTAATTTATCAGCAATCTTAAATTCTGAAACATTAGATTTTCCCTTTATAGCGTTTACAAGATTTATAATATCATGACCAGCTATTTCTTCAATGACATCATTAAAAACATTATCAGGAATCATGTATGTTAATTTTTAATAATTTTCTTTATAAATTTTGCTAAATTCTAAAGTTTTTGCTTTCCCATTCTTCTATTTCTTTATTACCTAACATTAAACTCTTTTTACCTTTCTTTTTTATTTTCTTGTCTTTATAAAAGAATCCAATAATAATTCCAAATAATAATCCACCTAAATGTGCGAAATTTGCTACATTATCAGGAATAAAAATACCCATTAGATCTTGTCCAGCCCAAACTATGGCTGCAATCCACATGGGCATCGGCATATAAGAAATCCACACAGTAATATGTGGGCGTAAGACAGCTAACATTCCTAGGATAGAGAAGATTGCACCTGAAGCACCTAATGCATTACCAGATGTTGGCATTCCAATAGTAAATAAAATCGGTAACCCTAAAATAAATACTATGCTTGCAATAATTCCTCCAGTTAAGTAAATAATTATGAATCTTTTACTGCCAATAATCTCTTCTAAAATGCTTCCGAATAAAGCCAATGCAAATATATTTAATAATAAATGACCCAAACTTCCATGCAAGAATATGCTAGTTAATAATATCCATGGTCTTGTTAAGATATCAGATGATTTTAAAATGAATACATCTGTAATAAGAGGGAATATTAATTGGAAAATAAAAATTGCTATTAGTATTCCTACTAATTTTAAGGACCAATGTTTATTGAATCTCATAAATTAAAGAAATAAAAAGAAGTTTTTAAACCTATTCTAATCCAAAAACTACATTTACTGTAGCGCGAGTTTCTAATTCTTGTGGGTTTATAACAGGAGCTGATTTAACTGTAGCTGCAGCTTCTAAAACGACTCCCCCTTCAAAGAAACTATATGGTTGGTAATAATAATCTTGCGTACTTACTGAAATAAGCTTTCCTAATTTGACACCTAGGCCTTTGGCTGTAGCTTCTGCTTTCTCTCTTGCATCTCTAGAAGCTTTTTCCAATGCTTCTTTTTTGGCTTCGGATTCTTTTTCTACTGATAATTCAAATTGTATACTATCAACTCTATTAACACCAGCTTCTACACCAACATCAATAATTTTTCCCAGTAAATCAAAATCTTTTGTTTTTACTTTTATTGTATTTATTG
>CAZPBI010000001.1:0-6689 GCA_964584825.1 Candidatus Woesearchaeota archaeon | reverse complement strand
CCTTTAATTTTTGTTTTCCTGAAGACCAATCATATTCAGGATAAATATTATAATTTAAGGTCTCTATATCTTTATCTTTAATTCCCAAATCTTTTAAAGCTATCATAACTTTATCACTTATTTTAACATTTTCGTCTTTACTTGCGTCTGCTGTATCTTTTAGAATTTCTACAGTTAAATAAACAGATGCTTGATCAGGTATTACTTCGGATTCTGCAATACCTGTAGTGCTTATTGTTTTATCCTTATTACCTCCAACAATATTATTATCTCCTATATATGGTCTCAAAGCCAAAACTAAAACTGCAATAACCAAGCCGATTATTGCAATTATTGTAACAATATTATTTCCTTTCATTTTAACCTCCTAGTTATTATAAATATTAAAATTGCACATAAGATCCCCAGGATGAACCACAAACCATAATGAGGATTTGTAATTGTAACTTGTTGCATTGACTCTGTAAATTCTGCTGCTTTCATTGCTAATTGCGGCGAAGAAACTTCTTGAATCGGCTTTCTATAAATAAATTCAATTAAGCTTCCAATTATTAAACCAATAATGCCTAGTGGTAAGATTTGTTTTAGTATTTCTTGTATTTCTGAACTTTTCTTTGTTGAGATTATTATATGCTTGTTTGCTAATTTATAAATATCTATATGTCTTCCCTTTGGGCTCCATTTAAATTCTTTACTTTCAATTAAACTAGATTTTAGAAGATTCTTTATATTGTAATCAACTGTGCTTAGGGGAATATTTAGATCTTTGCTTATTTCATTTAATGTTGCTTCTTCATGATCTGATAAATAATCTGATATTTTTCTTGCGGTATCGTTGCTAATTACTTCAGCTAATTTTTTTGCTTTTTCATCTTTTAATGATACCATTATGAATTTTTCGCTCATAAGAGGATTAGAAAATAATATACTATATAAATGTTCTTTAGACTTCAAATGAATTTGAAGTTATCTCCAAAAACTTAACAATTTAAATAATTTTTGCCAAAATCCTGGTTCTGTACAACTACCATCTAAACATGAGTTAGTTTTACATTCAAAATTATTTTCACATTTTTCATTACTTTCTCTTTGTTTTTCTATATCTCTTGTTATACTGCAATATTTACCGTCTAGCCTTGTGCCTATTGGTAGACATGAATTTTCATTGTATAAGCAACCGAATTTGCATTCTTCAATATTTTCAATATCGCAGCTAAATTTACATTGGCCATCTGGGCATAATTTATAACCGAAAAGGCATTTTTGTCTAGGGCATTCAACAGAACCATCTAATGTGCAAATGCATTCTTTAGGACAACTTGTTGCATCTTCTGATTTTGTTATTAAAAATAAACCCTTGCCAGGAGTTAGTGTATAGTCTAAGAATGATATTACAACACCTAAAATTTCTTTCTTTTCTCCTAGTTTTATATCAGAAAATTTAAATTTTTCATCGTCCATCTTAATTTTGAAACCGGCTATTAATTGTCCACCTTTACACATGTAAACTTCCTGTGGAAAAGTTATATGTTGTTTTACTTCTATTTCAGGGAATGTAGATTCATCTAGAGCATCTTCTATAGATAAACCAGTTATGAATGTATCTGGCACTTTGAAAATTTCCTTGGTATTACAACCAGATTTATGGATGCCAAGTAATTTAATTTCTATGTTGTTATAATCTGTAACAATTGCTTCGCTGCCAACTTTCATTTCAAATTTTTGATTTAATTTAATATATTGTTTATGTTCTTCTTTACAGTCTTGTGGGCATAGCGTAGTGCACTCACCCGATTCGTCTATATAATCTCTACATATTATTGTGCTTTCTTTATCTTCGCAAATTCCATTTCCGCATGTTGATATTTGTATACATTTATACTTATATTTTTCACATTTTTCTACATTGCCTTCTTTACATTTGATCATATACTCATAACAATCATCTTCTACTTCAGGAATACAATTTTCTTTATATTCTTTGCATGCTACTTTATTACCTAAGCTGCATTCTTTATAATACAATTCGCATTTATCTATAGGCGGGCATTCGTAAATCATACAACCATTTTCATCATATTTTCCTGTTGGATTGCCGTTTAGACATGTGGTACATGTTTTTGTAGGTTTTTCTGTAATACAGGTACCATCTTTACATCCATTTGGACATTCATATTCTTCAGATTTTGCTCTTGAGCCGTCACAATAATATTCTTTGAGTTTATTTCCTTGGCAAATATCACTTGCTATAGCATCTAACTCTCTAGTTTGACCCTTGGTATAATATTGTTTGCCACCATCAGTATCATCGCAACTAGGAACACAGTCTATAGCTAACTGATAACATTTTCCTTCAATGCATGTCCATGTTATTCCGCATTCCCTAATTTCACCGCAATCTGAATTTATTTGGCATTCTCTAGAAGGAAAAGTTTCATTTTCGCTAAAAACAAAAGGAAGCAGAAATAAACTAAGGAACATAAATAAAATTATATTTCTCATAATAAATCATCTTTTTATGGATAATTAATGTCTTAAATGTTATATAAATATATTGGTAAACTTTAAAAGTGAAAATATAAACTATTTCACCAAGAGCCCGTAGCTCAGCTTGGATAGAGCACCAGGATTAAGGATATGGGTTATTATTAATTCCTAGGTTATGGTGAACCTTCTATTGAAGAAGCAAGCTGGGGGTCGTCGGTTCAAATCCGACCGGGCTCGCTATAATAAAGTGAATAATTATGTATATTAAAAAAAATCAAATTTCGATATTAATAGTAAACCTTTTATTTCTTGTTTTATTTGCTATTTTATTTATTACTTACAAAAATTATGAATTTGTAATCTACATTGGAGTTATTGTTTTATTTCTATTAATTATTTTGTTAACAAATAAGAAAGTACATTATCCTAATTATATATTATGGGGCCTAACATTATGGGCAATTATGCACATGTCTGGGGGAGGCATATTCATAAATGGAAAAAAATTATATGAAATTATTTTAATTCCAATTTCTGATGCTTATAATATTTTTAAATATGACCAATTAGTTCATATTGTTGGTTTTGGTGTGGCTACGTTGTTGATATTTCATCTACTTGGGCCATTATTAAAAACAAAAAAAAGTTGGGTGAGACTTTCTATAATTATTCTAATGGGTGGTTTGGGTGTTGGAGCTTTAAATGAGATTTTAGAATTTATAATTACTGTAATTGTTCCACAAACTGGAGTCGGAGGGTATAAAAATACTTCATTAGATTTAATTGCTGATTTGATAGGTGCATTTATTGCTCTAGTAGTTATAAAAGTAAAGGAAAAATAATTTATTTTCCTGTACCTTGTGCTAATAAAGTAACTTTTCTTTCTCTATTATGATCTAATTCTACTAACATTATTTCTTGCCATTTTCCCTTTACTAATTTGCCTTTGTCAATTATCATAGAAACAGAATTTTGTAAAATCATTGCTTGGGCATGAGCATGACCGTTAATACATTCATTTATTATGCCAGATGGATCTGGTTCGCATAAATGTGTGTCTCTTTTTCCTTTTGAATTTATAGAATCTTTTACATCATTATGATAATATTTTTCATTTGGACTAGCAAATCTGTCTAAGATTCTTTTTAAGTCATTGACATAACCTATTTCTTCTTCTGGTCCTATAAGATTTTTTTCATCCTCATTAACCCAGATACTACATGTAGTATGATGTGTTTGGGTAGTGATAATACCTGTATAAACTCCTGATTTTTTAATAAAGTCATCTACATCCTTTGTTATTTTTATAAAATTGAGCCTATATTTAGTTTTATAAGTTAATTCTTTGGTTTTACTTATGAATTTGGGTTTCATTTTGGTTTTAAATGTGAAATTCTTTAAATATTTTAAGTTTAAAAATCTTATTATTTACAAAATATATGTTGTGCTAATTGGAGGTTGTTTCCAAGTGAAAAAGGATGTAGTTTAACTATAACAGGTACTGAGGATGAAGTTCTTAAAGTTGCTGTTTGGCATGCGGTTAATGATCATGGCCATAAGAATACACCAGAACTTAGAGAACAAATAAGATCTCTGCTCAAGGATGAATAATTCTCATTAATTTTTTTATTATTTTTTAAATTTTTATCATTTAATTGTTTTAAAAATTCCGGTTGCTTGTTATTAATAAAATTAAAATTTAGAAGTGAAACAATAGATTTTTAAGTATGTAAAATAGCTTATAGTAAAATGGGGTTTGATTTTGTAGTTCTTGGTGCTACAGGTATGCAGGGAAGGATAGTTTCAAGAGATTTATTAGAGAATAAATATTCTGTATTGTTGTGCGGTAGAGATAAGTCAATGATTTCTAAATTGTTGAGAAGATACAAAAGATGTTCTTTTAAGTATGCAGACTTAAGAGATGTTAACCATGTTGCGAAAATAATAATGATGTCAGGAACTAAGGTAGTTGTAAATTGTGCAGAAGGAAATTGGAACTTACATGCTTTAGGAGCTTGTATGAAGGCCAATGTTAGTTGCGTTGATTTGGGTTCTGATATAGAGATGACAAAGAAGCAATTAAAACTTGATAATGAACTTAAGAAAAGAAATATTATAAGTATAACAGGTTGCGGAGCTGTTCCTGGCATTGGAAACGTAATGTTGAGATATGCAGCAAGAAAATTTGATAGTATTAACACTATACAAGTAGGATTTAGTTGGGATTCGAATATCAAGAGATTTGTTGTTCCATTTTCGATACAAAGTATAATGGAGGAATTTACAGATCCTGCACCTATAGTAGAAAGAAAAAAATTTGTAGTAAAATATCCATTAGATTCTATACTAGAGGATCATCATAGAGGAATAGCTAAGCAAAAAGAATTTTATGTGAGACATCCAGAAACATTTACCTTCTATTATTACTTCAAAGATAAAGGGTTAAAGAATATTAGATTTTATGCAGGGTTTCCACAACATAGTTTTGAGAAAATAGTTGCTTTAATAGATTTGGGTTTTGCAAGTAAGGAACCTATCACTATTAATGAAAATAAGATTGTTCCTATTGAATTTCTAAGAGAATTATTAAAGAAAATTAAAATTCCTGATGGGTATAAGGAAACTGAGAATCTGTGGGTAAAAATATTTGGAAAAAAAGATGGAATGGAAAAGAGGATTTTAATGGAGTGCCTAGCTAATACTATAAAAGGATGGGAAGATGCTGGATGTAATATAGATACTGGAATGCCTGTTAGCATTATTGCACAGATGATAAAAGAAGGCGTTATAACTGAGAAAGGCAGTTTTGCTCCTGAAGGTATAGTTTCTCCTGAATTATTTTTTAAGGAATTAAGGAAGAGAAAAATGATTGTTTTTGAAAATGGGAAAATTATAAATTAGACTTTGATGTTGGATATGATAGGGTAAATAGAACTTTAGTTTTTATTCCAATATTAAAAAGAGACGATTAAAAATATGTATGACATAGTTACAAAGAGTAAAAAAGCAGAAAAACAATATTACGAGTTTCTTTATTCAAGGAAAGACATGCCAGAGAAATTAGAAAGGCTAAGAAAAGATCCTAGAAGAGAGCTTGATGCTCATAAACTTAAAGTTAAGTTATGCAATATTGCTAATTCTTTAATATTTTATTTATAAAATTCTTTTCTGCTGCCATAATATAATTTAAGTAACTATTACCTATAGGTATGTCTAAATCTTTAAGATATCTATTATCTTCCCCCTTAACTGAATTAATAACTTCTAAAAGCTGATTATAATTAGTAACTTTTTTATCAAGTCCACAAAGGATATCGATAACGCTACTTATAATTTGTCTTCTGTATTTCAAATTATTGCTAATACCGTCTTTTAAGATTCTTTTAATCATCTTATCAGGTTCTCCGCATAAACATCTAAATAACCTACTCATATTCTTTTCTACCTCTCTCAGATGTAATTTAGACAAGTAATATCCCCAATCTGCAACATCATCCATTTCACTAATCTCGGAAATTATAGTTATGCCTTCTTTTATTGCGTCACTGTTTAATTCGTATCCAGACTTCTCATCAATATAATGTTCTTCTGGTGGAATATTTTTAGCTAAAAATCTAAGAAACCTCGCCGTTGTTCTACCAAAATCAACATCGTTAATTACGCCCATATCTATTACATATGAAAACATCATAGCAAAGTAATCTACATGATAATCTATTAAAGATTCACGAGTATTTTCATGAAACATTGATAGTATTGAGTAAGGATCCCAGTGAAGATATTAGTCTAAACCTTGTATAATAAACTCATAATTAGTTATATTATGGTTTATACCCAACCTAGAGCATATCTTAAACTTGACAGCATCGTCCTTAGCTATACCATCGAGTAACCCTCGTCCTATGTCCATCATAAAACCAATATAACCAACTATTCTTTCACTGTTTGCTTTATAATCTCCTTCTTGTAATTCTAAGGTACAGTTTACTTTATCAGCAATTATCTTCGGTGTTGAATATATGGCTCGTACCCTATTTAAAAAAAGCCAAGCATCCTGTGTGCCAATATAATATTCTTCCTTTAAGTCTTGAACTGCTCTAAGCATATCCTCCAATTTTTTTCTTTTAGACTCCATAAATTAATATAAAATATCCGGAATTTAAATTTATTTGTTTTTTGTTACAAAAGTAGTTCGCCACGAC